>DAOTAZ010000239.1:0-5821 GCA_035382965.1 Chitinispirillaceae bacterium
CGCACCGATGTAGGAGGGGCTTACCGCTGGGATGAATCGAAAAAGGAATGGATTCCACTGATGGACTGGGTGGATGCATCTGAGAGAGGACTGCTGGGTGTTGAGGCTATAATGCCGGATCCGGTAAATGCCAATAAGGTATACATGGTCTGCGGGACATCCTACTGGAACTACGGACGTACCGCGTTTCTGCGCTCGTCAAACAAAGGTGATTCCTGGGATGTTATCTACACTTGGGACGAAAACGGGGATAAGGGGAACGCCATAACAAAATTCAGTGCGCATGGAAACGGCATGGGACGGGGAAACGGTGAGGCGCTGGCTATAGACCCCAACGACCCCGATATCATGTTTTACGGCTCAAAAAACAAGGGACTTTTCAAGTCAACTGACAATGGTACCACATGGAACCATGTAGATGCCTTTACTGCTGCGGCAGGTTATGACACCACCTGGAACGGCTCCGGATTCTCTTTTGTAACATTTGCTCCCGGAAGCTCCACAATTCTTTACGCTGGTTTTCTCCGCGAAGGAAACAATGTGTTTCAGTCAACGGATGGAGGAGCGACATGGTCTGTTATCCCCGGCCGCCTGAAACCTGCCACAAAAGGAGGCTATGTTCCCCGCCTGATGCCTCAGAGAATTGCGATCACTCCTGACGGTGGTATACTTTACATCACATTCGGGGATGGTGCTGGACCTCATACCATGGCCTGGGATGAAGGGTGGGGACCTATAAAGGACTGGTTCAACCGTGGTGCTATCCTGAAGTATGAAACAGCAACACAGACCTGGACCAATGTGTCCCCTGAGAATTTTATCGATCCCGGAGACGGCAATTACGATCCGGATTCTGTGTACATTGCCTGTTACAGTGGAATATCGCTCAATCCCGCCAACCCTCTGGAACTTGTCGCATCAACGGTTGGTTACCGCGGCCCACAGTTCTGGAAACTTCCCTCCGGGAAATGGAAAGATCAGTGGGGAACGAATATTTACTACAGCAGTGATGGCGGGGCGACCTGGTATCCCTCATTTCAGTACTACTGGATGGACGGAGGAATATATCCGTATGCTGAACAGATGGATGAAAACGGTATCGGGTGGATGTTTAACAGTTCGATTCACTGGTCCGGAAGCTGTGTGATGGATCCGTTTAATCCCAAACGTGTCCTGGTGACATCGGGAAACGGCATATTTGCTACAGATGATATCACCAATTTCTCTTACGATGAAAGTGTTCATCCTCCGCTGATTCAGAAAACTGTGTGGAAAGTGATCTCTCATGGTATCGAGGAGACGGTGCCGGAAGAGGTGGTAAGTATTCCCGGCGGTCCGCTTATCTCTATTATCGGCGATTATGACGGGTTTCGTCATGATGACATAAATCAATACCCCACACAGAGACATCAGACAAATGTAAACGGTACGATGGTGGGCCTGGGATCGACCCGTGCTCTTGCCTATGCTTACAAGGCGGATAAACTGGTAAAGGCTGCAGATGCCCGCACATCCAATCCAACCACCTACACCGATGTTCCGATCTCTCCTGTCCAGTTCTCATCTGACCAGGGTGAAACATGGACTGTCGGGACTTATGAGAGCATAAGCCAGGACTACAGGAAGGGGTTAAGTGTCGCGATATCCGCTGATGGTGCGGTAACGCTCTGGACTCCGGCTGTAAAGGTTGTAAATGGCAATGAGGTCTACGGTGATTATCCGGTGTTCCGCTATGCCAATTCTGCCTGGACAGAGGTTCCGGGGATAGACGGGGCGTTTGTTGTGGGAGACCCGGAAAACGCCGATGTTTTCTATGCGTACAAAAAGAGTGAAGGAATAATGTACAAGAGTACCGACAAGGGGGCAACATTTTCTCAGGTAAGTACTCCAGGAAAAAGCAGTTTCAAGAAATTCAGGCTGATTCCCGGGCGTGAAGGTCATATCTGGATTCCTCTGGCAGAAAACGGGCTCTCAAGATCAGTTGACGGAGGAGCTACCTTAACGAAGATTGAGAATGTCTCATATTGTGAAGCTATAGGTTTCGGTAAAGCTGCTACAGGCGCCTCCTATCCTACCATTTTCATTTATGGAACAGTAAATTCTGTGGAAGGTGTTTTCCGGTCAACCGATGAGGGTGCATCCTGGACAAGGGTAAATGATGACAATCATGAGTACGGAGGTCTTGCCAATGGCGAATTTGTGATGGGAGACATGAACACTTTTGGTGTGGTTTACATGAGCACAGCCGGCCGTGGAATAGTGGTTGGCATTCCCTCAGGAGGTGTCGGCACCACCCCGAAAGCCACCATTTCAAAGATAAAAGACAGGGTCCGCCTGTCTGCAAATACCCTTTACTTCACTGGAATCAGCAGCAAGGAAAAACTGAGCGTTTCACTTTACGATCTCAGAGGACGAACGATCGTCAGCAAATCAATCAACAATTCTTCAATTCTTTCTCTGCGTAAGCTTACAAAGACAAACGGGATGTTTGTGGTGAAAGTAAGCGAGGGAGAGAGGGTGATTTTGAGGGAGAGGGTGAATTTGGTGAGGTGATGAATTCGGAAAAGGCCTGAACCACTGATTAAACTGATTGAGATGATTAAGATGATTAGGAGATAAGATTAAGGAATTTGTGGTATTATTTACCAATATTTTCCCCCAGTCAGTTAAATCAGGTTAATCAGTTTAATCATAGTTCAAGACTATTCTTAAACAGTTGTCTCCATTCACGGCAGTTAATATTTTCATTCAGACAATGCTATTCTCCCAAATATTATAGTCATTTTTCCGATTCAGCTAAACCAGAATAATCAGTTAAATCGCAGTTCCAGACTTTTCCGGAAACTGTCTGCACCACTGATTAACCTGATTGAGATGATTAAGATGATTAGGAGATAAGATTAAGAATTCAGAGTAAATTTACAATTGTTTTTTCTCCAATCAGCTAAACCAGGTTAATCAGTTTAACCATAGTTCAAGACTTTTCTTAAATCAGCTTAATCACAATTCAAGACACATCTTAATCAGAGGCCAAAATGATTAACGAAAACTACAAATACTCTGCTTTGACCGAAGCAATAATAGGGTGTGCCTTTGAAGTGCATAAAATATTGGGGAACGGTTTTCAGGAAGTAATCTACCAGAGAGCACTTGAAAATGAATTTGCTTTAAGGAATATTAAAGCAATAAGAGAATTAGAAATGGGTGTGTTTTATAAGGGAAAGTCAATCGGTACAAGGCGGGTTGATTTTCTGGTTGAAAATGTAATATCTGTGGAAATCAAGGCTGCAGTAAAACTCGAGGATGTCCACTTCGCACAAGCAATAAATTATCTGGAAGCGTATAATCTGGAGATTGGAATGCTGTTTAATTTCGGATCAAAAAGCCTGGAATTCAAGCGCTTGTTAAATTCAAAATTTATTCCCAATAAGCTAAATCATTAAACTGACTTAATCATATTTCAAGATTTTATATCTGCATTTATATACACTTCCCTTGACTCTTGGTATCATTATTTGTATTCTTATGTGTATAAACCGGCTTGTTTATACCCGAACCCGGAAGCTACTTTGTAAAAAATAAATATCCATGTTCCGACATTTTTTTGTACAGGCATGTTTGTAAAAAGGTGATTTTATGGAAGAACTAATCGTCTCGGTTATGATAATCGGTGCCATTCTTTGCATTCTATTTTACTTCACTCCCTCATTTATTGCCTTCAGCCGGAAACATGAATGCAAAGGATGGGTCTTATTCCTGAATATATTCATCAGATGGACTGGTCTTGGTTGGTTTTTTGGCCTTATCTGGGCTGCTTTTGGTAAAACTGATAAAGCATAATAAGGATCAGGCAAACCCCAGCTCTTTTCTCCAATAATCACTCTACAATGGCCTTACCCTCAAAAAATCCCGATCCCGAATTCTTTATTATAAACACCCCCCTGTATCCACTGCTCTTCAGTTTACCTATTATATTTCTGTCTTTGGCATCTTCAATACCGCTAATCTTTTTGCCGCTTAAAGTGTAAGCTGTAAACTTGTTGCCTGCATTTCCTGCCCTGAAAACCAGGCCCTTTATTGTGTTTCTCTCCGATATATGTGTCGCAGCAAGACGTTTGCTCAACTGGTCCTCATACAATGACTTCGGTTCCAGTGTTTCCCCTTCTCCTTTGCCCTCCACATGATCTACCGGATTGGTCTTAACCTCTGATTCAGCATTTACAGGTGTAGTCCTTACATCGGTTCTTGTTCCCCAGGTACCTATAACATAGCCATAACGGGCCTGCTGCGTATATATCACATAAGATGTCACCCCGGTACCCAGTCCGCAGGTATTCCAGTAGACACTGTGAGCCGCGGTAAGATTGTGCTTTGGCACAGAACCATACGGGCGATAGGCAGCCTGAAAATTACTGTTATCTGAAGTGCACCCGTCAAAGAGGTTCGATGCACTGAAATGCATGTGATGATCACTTCCTTTACCGGATGTACTTCCAGATCCGGTTGCCCCGGTCTGCTTTCCATTGTCCTTGTCATAGCATTTCAGGAAGACATTTCCGCACGAATACATGTGAGAAAGGACAAAACCGTGTCTGCAGAAAGTTGCTTTGGAATTACTGATCAGACATTCATTTGCCTGTATCCTGTACATATACCCGTTACCACCACCACCGTACTGGCCTCGTTGAAAATGACAGGAATCAACAGTTACGCCTCTGGAGTATGCAATCTGAAGTCCATTTGAGAGCAGATGCGCTGTGGTGCTGTTACCTGATGGTTGATAACTTGCTACCCGTCGTACCCATGAGTTACAAACACGTGAGAGACTTATAAGCCAGGAATTGTGACAATCATAAGAGGCGTTTCCAGTGCTGGAATAATCCTCTTCTCCCCACCCGGTTGTACCAGGGTGCTGTACATTCCCAATTGACAGGTCCTCAATTCCAGTTTCCTGCAGCATGACAGGGGAGAGATGAATCCTTGCATTGTCACGTGTTTTCATGGCATATCGAGTAGGCGCATCGATAGTCACTGTTTTAGAGCCAGTGTTTACATTTATGATTTTACGATAGTAGATAAAACCGGGAAAAGTCGATCCACCCCATTCGGTTTGCTCCTGATGTTCAGCTATCCAGGATGATGTTATATCCGAACGGATAAGCACCCAGTCGTCAACATTGAAAATCCCGGGATTCTCAACAGGTATTGTCAACGCGGGCCCCATCAGGTCTGATGTGATTTTGGTGTGGGTCGATGGAGGGCTGGTCCAGCTTGCTCCTCCTGACGGGCTGATGTTAATTACACTTTTTCCACGCATCTGATAGCTGGTGTTGAGAATAAAAGTCTTACCAATCCCATCACCTCTCAAAACGACATTGTCGGATGAGATCCGGAGTGCAGATGAGTTTGATCCTGGATTTACCTTGTAAATACCGGCAGGAAGGTATACGACCCCGCCACCTGAAGAGGAAGCCTGCGTGATGGCATTCTGAATCGCTGATGTCGCATCGTTTGTACCTGTTTTGTCAGCATTGTAAGGAGGTTTGGTCACATCGATTATGCCGGTTTTTACATCCGGAACAGGTTCCTCTCCTCTGTGATATCCTGCGTAAGAGAAATCCTGTATCATCTTTTCTGTGTAAAATGATGTTGTGACTCGGAGGACTCCAGGTTTCAGGATAAAGCTGACTTCTCCAGGCAAAAATCGACTGGGCTGATATCAATGTAAAAACCACAACCGGCTTCCTGAATAATACCATCATTTTTTCTCCATTTCCAGATATTAAATGACTTTTTGTTGGCTTTTTAAAATATATAATAT
>DAOTAZ010000240.1:0-5780 GCA_035382965.1 Chitinispirillaceae bacterium
GTATTTAATGCTACAAATAATATAACTGCATAGTTTATGTAATTGCAATAGTGTCTCCGTTATCAGTTTTTACCTCCGAGGAAAATTATTGCTTCAGGCTAATGTCATTATTGCACCTACGAGGTGTATCCGGATACCCCAAGTCAAGTATCGGCCAATGCCTGCCCCATATGGCAACCAATTCACAAAGCACATACTTTAGAGCGGAATCTTTAATCCGGATTTAAAGTGATGACAGATCCTGTGGGAATCCAGAGATAGATTTTCAGAGTATCACTTTCTCATAAGTGGAAAAAAAGAATAGTAAAAACCGAAATAGTTTTTTGTGTTAATCTCACCTCTGAGGAAAATTACTGCCTCAAGAATTAATGTCACTATTGCACCTCCGAGGTAAACCCAAGAACCCTGCCAAAGCCAGCCCGAAGATACAATAAACAGAATATGGTGAAGCGTATATTCTCAATCAGAATACCCAGTATTGATAGATCCTGAAGGAATCTGTACCAGAATTTCCAGCGTATCGTTTGCTGCTCTTTTAAAAAGTACTGAAGAGTAAGATATTGTTCCGGATACTGGTGTTCCAAAGGGTATCATATTGTCTCTGTACCACTCCTTAATGTAAAAAGCCCATCTCTGAGCCGAAATATCTGCCGCCTTTTGTCTTTCTGTCTCATGAACAGCTTCCGGAAGTTTCCTGTTGATAACACCTCTGCCGGCGGTAAGGAAGCACCCTGAGGATTTCTGGTATGAGACAGAAACCAGTTTGCGCATCAGTTCTTTCTCACTGGGTTGGACAGTGAGCCGGTTTTGGAGATCAAGCAATGAGGAGAGTATGGAATCGTAATCAGGTTTGTATGGTGATTTTTTTACCTCTATGAATCCTTCTTTTGCTTTGGAGAATTCGTCTTTTTTCTGATCACGACAGGATATTAGAAGTGTGAGTGATAGTCCCAGAAAAACTATTATTGAAATGGAATAGAAGTGAGTTGATCTGGAATGCTGCATAGGTGTAATATATTTTGCTTTACCCTGTTGATCAATGAGGCTTACTTTGTACCTGAATTATCTGCCCTTCCTGGTTAGAAAATTTGTATACAAAAAAAATGCCTTTTCTATATTTAAATTCAAGAAATCCCTTAATCTCCTAAATCAAGCAGAAAACAGGTTAATCAAAAGTGAGGAAAGCGTTATTCTTAGATCGTGATGGTGTAATAAACGAGGACCGGTCATATCCCTATTTACCGGAGCAGATCGTCTTTATGGATGGCATATTTGATCTGTGCAGAAAAGCTCTGGATAAGGGATATATTATCATAGTTATCACGAATCAGGCTGGTGTGGCCAGGGGCTTTTTTACGGAAGAAAATGTGAAAAGGCTTCATGAATGGATGTCTGGTAGGTTCAGGGAGCAGGGAGTTGAGATTTCTGCATTTTACTATTGTCCCTATCATCCCAAGGCTGTGCTGGAGGAGTACCGTGTCGATTCAGACTGCCGCAAACCTGCTCCGGGTATGGTACTTCAGGCGATCAAGGATTTCTCCATCGATATTTCCCGTTCTCTTGTAGTTGGCGATAAGCCTTCTGATCGGATAAACCTGGATGGACTGAGGAGTGTAATTATAAAAAGCAGATACACCGGAGAGGATTATGATGTTGAGAGTCTCTCCGATGTTGAGCAGTTTCTTTAGTGTCCGGGTTTGCTGTATTAAACCTCAGCCGTTTGCTTCTCCTGGAGGAGGGTATCGATTTCACCTCGGAGGTAATTCTTTGATTTAACTGGTTAAGTCACAAAATCACCTCGGAGGTAAATTCAGAGGTGAATGCTTGATTTAAAATTTAAATCACGAATTCACCTTCAAGGTGATTAAAGAACCCACCTTAAATCATCATTTCACCTCAAAGGTAAAATCAATCAGGAATCACTATCGAGCTTCCTTATCGAATAAAGAGTCCCGTTACGGAACTTGATCGGTTCTGAGACCCTGAATTTATCCTCGGTGAATATCTTTTTCAGATCCTCTATTGTCCAGGCCCTTACATAAAAGAGCCGTTTTACATTTCTGGGAGCAAGAGGTCCAACCAGAAAAACACCTCCGGGGGCGAGGGAATCGCGGATATTTTCCATCGCGAATCTGCATTTCTGGTCATTTACTATGTGCTGGATCACATCGATCAGAAGAATAACATCAAAAATGTCTTCCAGCGGCTCAGAACTGATATCTTTGAGGTGAAATGAGAAATCAGGAAAAATTTTACTCATCCTGGGAATAACTACATCGGAAATATCGTATCCTTTATAATTTTGCACATTCTGTTCTTTTAGAATTTCTGTATAGAAGCCGGTTCCCAGACCGATTTCACAAAAGCGGCTTTTCTGGAAATTGATATTCTCTTTCCGGCAGGTCTCAAGAAAAACTGTTTTTGCTTTAGAGTACATCTCAAGATTTCTGGATTCTGTCATTGCATCGTTACCAGGACCCAGGATAGAGTCTCCGTATTTCAGAAAACGGTCGTGCCAGTACTTCTTTGCGTTGTAATCATCTCTTTTTCCGTAGATGAAAGGATAAAAGATTCGTTTCTGAATAGCCCGATATAAAAAACGTATCATTTTGTTCCTGTCTTTCAGGTTAAAAAAAACAGTGAGTGAAATAAAGATATATAAAAATAAGAAAAGAACTTACGAAAAAACTATTTTTAATAATTAGTCAATTTTCTATCCGCTTATTCCTTAAGGATGAACAAATGCAGGAAAAAAAAGAAAAAGCAGGCAATGAGTCCAAAGTCGCTTTGAAAAGAAAGTTCTACCAGACATCATGGTTCTATGCAATTCTTTTCGTTTTTGTTACCGCCGTTATTTTCCATCAGTTTCTGTTCAGTGACGGGATGCTGCACAGTTCTGATCAGATGAGTGGCTTTGATGCGAAGGTTTTTCTGCAGAATTCCCTCAAAGAGTATAAGCAGTTTCCGATGTGGTTCAGTTCGAGATTATCGGGTATGCCTACAATCGATGCCATGTTTGGAGATCCTTTCTATCTTCCATCGATGATAGTGGGTTTTCTTTTCCCCATTCATCGTGCTATCAGCATTAAAATGATTTTGCATGTGCTTCTTGCGGGGCTGTTTTTTTACCTCCTCCTCAGAAGAGGATTCAAGTTTTCCCGTCCGCTTGCTTTTGCCGGCGGGTTGTTGTACATGCTCAATCCCCAGTTTTTGTCTCATATTTATCCTGGTCACGATGGTAAAATGTATGTGATTGCCTGGCTCCCCTTTATTATCTGGCGGATGAAATCTCTGGTTGAATTTCCCTCTCTGTTTAATGCATCACTGCTCTCCTTTGGTCTGGGGATGTCGCTTCTTACCTCACATGTCCAGATGAACTATTTCATGATGTGGGGTTTGTTTCTTTTCTGGTTGTTTGCAGCAGTGCTCTGTCTGATTCCCTCTCAGAGGAATGTAAAAAAAGCGGTGATGCTGACAATCTATTTCTGGGGCTCTGTAGCATTCTCCCTTCTTCTGGCCATTGCCCCGTTTCTGCCATCTTACCTTTATGTCAGGGAGGCTTTTTCGGTCAGAGGAGTGGACAGGGGATTTGAGTTCGCCGCATCATGGGCGCTTGGATGGGCGGAGGTTCTTTCGTTGTGGGTTCCTGAGCTGGTTAATACGCTTGACTACTACTGGGGACAGAATCCTTTTAAGCTTAACTCAGAGTATGCCGGAGGAATCACTTTGCTTCTTGCTGTGCTGGCTATAGTGATAAAACCGGGTAAATGGAGAATATTCTGGGGGGCTGTAGCGGTTCTTTCCTGTCTATTTGCTCTGGGAGCGAATACCCCGGTTTTCCATATCGCCTATGCACTGATTCCCGGAGTCAAGAAGTTCAGGGCTGCCAGCATGATAATGTACTGGTTCTCATTCGGTACCGTGCTTTTAGCGGCTCTCTTTCTCAGGGATCTCATTGCCGGCAAACTGTCTAATTTGACTGAAGAAAAACAGAAGCGCTGGACAAAGGGACTTTTTTTCGCCAGTGGTGTGTTCGTGCTGATAACCCTTCTGTTTTCAAGCAAGGGCTTTGTGTCCGGGCTTTTTCAGAATCAGCTCGACAGCAATAAACAGAGAATATTTGAACTGAACTTTACCAGAAATTTCGTGCCGTTTCTGTGGCTGTGGCTCTTCTTTGCGGTCTCTACGCTGCTTATGCTGGTTGCTGTCTTAAAGAATAAACTCAAGCCGGCTGCTGCTGCGGTTATTATCGTCTTGTTCGGATTGATAGACATTTACAGAGTAGACGTGAAGTTTATCAGGATGGTGGATGTAAAGCCTTATTTCCGGAGTGAACCTGCTCTGGAGAAACTTGGCACAGAGATGAAGACAGCTCCTTTCCGGGTTTTCTCTCTTCCGGGTGCTATGATGAGCCAGCAGAATGGAGAGGGAATTTTCGGTCTTGAGGGTGTAAGCGGTTTCCATGATAACGAACTCAGATGGTACCGTGAATTCAGGGGTGATCAGCAGGATCGTAACTTTTTTTCCGGTATTATCGGATTCAATCAGGATGGTCAGGCATTTCTTCGGGCAGACAGACTCACAGAGGGAAACCCTTTTCTGGATATCGCCAATGTAAAATACCTGTTAGTGCGTTCGCAGGGACAGTTGATGCCGTTTGAGAACAGAAATGCCCTGGGCAGGGTTTCTTTTGCACCCGGATATACGGTTATGGATTCTTCGGCTATTATAGATGCCCTGATGGCTGGAACGTATGATTACCGGAAGAATGTTGCTCTTATGGAAGAGCCGGAGGTAAAGCCTGCAGTCGACTCTGCAGACCAGAGCCTCTTTTCGGCGAAATGGGAAAAGTATTCTCCTAATCACCGGGTTGTAAAAATCAATGCTCCATCGCAAGGATTCCTCAGGATATCCGAAATCTTTTATCCAGGCTGGGAGGTCAGGGTTGATGGAAAGAAGGTGAAGGTCTATCGGGCTGATCTGGCCTGGATGGCCGTTAATGTAGATAAGGGTGAGCATGTGGTGGAGATGTACGCTCATTCAATTTACCTTGGTAAGGTATTGTGGGTTTCTGTTGCTGTTGCAATAGTGCTCTGCCTTTACTGGTTGCTGTACTTCATTGTATTGAAAAAGGAAAAAAGAACTTTGCTGTCCGGAAGTAAAGACTGTCAGGATACGGTGGCCGTGAAACAAAACAGTGGAGAGGTGAGCCGGTAATACTGAACCGGCAGAGAGGATGTAGAGTGTCTTCAGGGTCAATTCTCATTGTGATACCTTATCCGCAGAAATCCGGAATATTTTCCGTTTATATGAAAGGGTATCTTGATCAGTACAGGAAACTCGGGTATGAAATAACCACCGAAAAACTCTATTTCTGGGAAAGCAAGATCCGTTACAGCCTTAAATGGTTTTACCTGATGCGGTATCTG
The DNA here is from genome assembly GCA_035382965.1 of Chitinispirillaceae bacterium. Classification (GTDB taxonomy): domain Bacteria; phylum Fibrobacterota; class Chitinivibrionia; order Chitinivibrionales; family Chitinispirillaceae; genus JAAYIG01. The sequence continues at coordinate 5,430 of DAOTAZ010000240.1, forward strand.
GCCGACAGAAAGAAAACGATTTTGCTTCACCAGCACACAATTCCGGCATCCGGTCCCTTCATAATACCTTTTTTACTTTTATCAAGAGTGCTGCGGCGTAAAGTGATTGTGGTTTCACACGAAACTGTCCAGACCTACGCCAAACATCTTCCGCCCTTTGCCAGGTGGATCGCTTATTTTTATGAATATATGGTCGTGCACCTGAGTTCTTTTTATGTAGTGCATACGTCTTTTCACAAGCAGGAAATTGAGAGCTTTGCGCCCACACCAAAACTTAGAGTGATTCCACACCCGGCTGTAAAGGTAGAGATAAAAGAAAGGGAGAGAGTCAACTGGGGTTTTTACGGTATG
>DAOTAZ010000241.1:0-5734 GCA_035382965.1 Chitinispirillaceae bacterium
GGTGATGAATCCTTTTCTGTTTTACTGTCATTGATGTATTTCAATGCTGCTTCATCGAAAACCGACTCGAACCGGCTTGACAACTGCTGCTTCACACTGATAAGCACCGGCTCCTCTATACCTGCGTTCTTGAGTTTATCAATAAGGCTGTTTTCAAGCTGCATCAGTATTCTTCTAAGAATCCTGCTTCCCTGCGGCTTTGCCAGTTCACCTGAATCCATCGCGACTTCGACACTGATTTTTTCGATGTAATCTGCAAGAAGGTTCGACAGTTGCGTTTCATCACTGCCTGTGCCCCGTCTTATCTCCGACGCCAGGTAAATAAGTTTAGCGCTGTCTTGAGGTTCCGATTTTATGGCAGAGACTATGTCCTTGACAGTAACACCGATACTCTCAGCGGCATCTTTAAGAGAACCCGCGATAGCTTCGCTTTCAAGCTCAAGGTCCAGATCTCTTATAAACTGAAGGTAATCGGCAAGTGACATGCCTTCTTCCAGCAGGGTTACTTTGAGTCTGGGGAGGAGTTCTTTGAGTTCTGAAATATCAGGAAGCATCCTTCGGACAATCTGAACAAGTCTTTTAATCGGAAGAGTTCCATGCTGGTATTCTTCTTTGACAAGTTTCAGGATTATATCGCAGGTCAGTTCATTTACCTGTTTCCGGACAGGATCTGCGGTAGAGAGGATTTTTCCGGTTGTTTTCTGCACCTCGATGGTTTCTGCAAGATCCGCTTTCAGTTCATATACTGCCTCCAGAAGCACATCGAGAGACAGCGGACCTGCCTTGTTGATTTCGCTGCGCAGATTTTCGATGGATCTTAATGCCTCATCCGAGGTTTCAGGGTTGCAGGCGGCTTCACTCAGCATGACTGCGGTTTTACCGGGCTGATCGATAAGATTTGCCATTGTCAATACCTGCTCGATTTGCTGCAGGGCGTTTCTGCTCAAAGATGTTGTCACCTGCACCGATTCCGCATCGTATGTACCTCCCCCAACCGCCAAATCTTTGTCAACCAGAGCCTGATCAGCGGTTATTTTCCCGATTTTTATATAGTTTATCTTGATATTCAATATTCCTGCGGCAGCGAGTTCCCTCTCGATATCCTTTGCCGGCCTGCATTCCTTGCTGTCTCCTGTCAACCGGATTATCTCCCGGATTTCCTCCGCCATCACCCCTCTTGAGAAACTGAGCGACACAATTTCGCATTTTGTCAACTGAGAAACAATTCTCTTAACATTGATAATTTTATCCATGCACCATTCTTCCACATACAGACTCTCCCGGTCGACTATCAGGGAAATGAGGGGAAGATTTGTGAGTTCACTTTCCAGGATTTCATGGAAGAGAGTGATGTTTTTGTGAGTTGTCGGATGAGAACCGCCGTAGAGAAAGGCGCTGTTAAAAACCACGTTGAAGAGGCGGGCAATCTGTTCAGCCTGTTTCTGATCCATTTTCATCTCCCTCTGCTCATGATACTGAAAGCATCCGGGCTGAGGCGTATTTAATAAGGTCTTCTCTGAACGCAGCACAGCTCTGGTACCGGTCCTCACGCCTTGTGGCAGTTGCTTTGAGAATAATTCTCTCGAGTTCATCATCGATATTCTCACTGCAGCCTGACGGGTTGCAACTGAAAATCGATTCGGTACCGGATGCCTTCAGGGCAAATAATTGATCAAGGGAGGATGTCTTTACCGGAATCTTGCCAGCAAGTGCCTCGTAGAGCACCATCCCGGCAGAGTAGATATCTGAGCGGCAGTCAGTCTGGATTCCGGTGATCTGCTCAGGTGACATGTAAAGAGGTGTACCCAGCACGTATCTTGAATGTTCATTTGCGGAAAACTCGGTTCTGGCTATTCCAAAATCTACAATAGCCGGCCTTCCGCTGCGTTCCTCTATTATGATGTTAGCTGGTTTTATATCCTGGTGGATGACATTTTCCCTGTGGGCACAATCCAGGCCATCGAGAACCTGGATCATAATCTGTAAGACTCTATTAAGAGGTACCGTCCTTCGGGAGGGCAAAGGATGAAGCTGGTGGCGGCGGATCAATGAACGGAGATTCTCCCCCACAACAAGCTGCATCATGATAAAAAGCACATCCGGTGTCTCTCCCATGTCAAATACCGGCGCAATGTTGGGATGGTTCAACACCGCAACTGTCTCAGCTTCATCACGGAACAGAACTCTCATGTCGCTGAGATTCGAACTTGCCTTGGGAAAGATCTTCAGCGCTACTTTTCTTTTCAGCGATTTCTGGAACGCGACATAAACCGCACCCATCGCCCCGCGCCCAAGCAACTCCACGAGTGTAACATTGGCGATTTCTCTGCCCAGAAAACTGTTTGGGTCAAAATTCGCCTTGAATTCGCTTAATTCCTGCATCGTACCTCTGGATTAAATGTACAAAACTGGAAGAAAAATAGCAATTCGGGGAAAAAGCGACAATATTATCCATTTTTTCATTCACAATAAACATCCCGGAACACGGCAATTTCGCAGATCCCGGGCAATATTTGTTCCCAAATCGGGGTCGGTATCGGCATCGACAATTTTTTTCGGCGGCATCAATGCCGCCTCTGGCCAAGTTAAGCCCGGTGGAACCGGGCTTTAAAGAAAACAGAATTTTCTCTCCCGCACCCGATTCCGATACCGACCCGGAAATGCCCCTGGGGCACAATTTTTGCCTCCCTTAAGAGTGCAGGGAGGAGATCCATGGGGAAAAAGTCTCTTGACGGGAAAACAGCTCTTATAACCGGCTCAGCGGTTCGTATCGGGCGGGAGATAGCATTGTCTCTGGCGGAAAGAGGTGTCAACATAATAATTCATTACCACAGTTCAAAGAGACACGCTGATGAGCTCTCCTCTGAGCTTGACAGAATGGGTGTCCGGTCATGGAGCATACAGGCTGATCTATCCCGTTTCGAATCGGATAAGCTTATAGAACAGTGCCTGGAGCTCTCCGGATCACTTGATATTCTGGTAAACAACGCCTCGATTTTCACCAAATCCACAATCGATGATCTCACCCTTGCGGATCTGGTAAAAAACATCGAAATTAATGCCTGGGCCCCATTCTCCCTGAGCCGTGCGTATGCCCATAAGATTAAGAGAGGCTGTATCATTAATCTTCTGGACCAGCGCATAACCAGCTACGACCTGAACCACACCGGCTATATCCTCAGTAAACATGTTCTGACTGCCCTTACCAGAATCACAGCCCTGGCCTATGCTCCTGAGATCAGAGTAAATGGAATAGCTCCCGGATTAATCCTCCCTCCACCCGGTGAGCCGATGTCTTATCTTGAAAAGCTCTCCGGAACCGTACCTCTTAAAAAGCATGGTAATCCCGAAAATATCGGGGAAGCTGCCGCCTTTCTGGCATCCAATGAGTTCATAACCGGGGAGATAATCTTCGTTGACGGCGGAAGACACCTCCGGGAAACCTATCTTCCTGACAAGTACTAACCCGGCCTCTCTCCCCCCTCGGCATCGGTATCGAAAAATTCCTTATTCTTACCCTGCGTTCTTCAAAAATCTTGTCCTTTACTCCCGATTGTCGTGCTGTCGTAATGTCATTTTGTCGTTTCTTCATCCTGTCGTGATGTCGTGATTTCGTGCCCTCGTCTTGTCGTACATTCATACTCTTGTACACTCATCCGGCATCTTGCCACCGCTTGAAACAGTTACACCCTTCCAACCTTACCCTTGTACTTAACACTTCGGCAGTATACAATTAAATCAGATACTCTTAAGCAGGGTTAAACTGCCGTGCAGTAAAACAGCATGGCTTCTCATGGAAGGATTTCTTTATGCAGATTCAATTTTGCGGTGGTGCTCAGACTGTTACTGGCTCTCAGATTCTGATAAGTGTAAATGGCAAAAAACTCCTTCTGGAGTGCGGACTGTTCCAGGGGAGAAGACAGGAGAGCTATGAAAAAAACCAGAATTTTATCTTCAATCCTGCTGAAATCGATGCGGTCATTCTGAGCCATGCCCATATTGATCACAGCGGCAATATTCCCAATCTTGTAAAAAAGGGCTTTAAAGGTTCTATATACGCCACACCCGCAACCATTGACCTTTGCAAACTCATGCTCAGAGATTCAGCATATCTTCAGGAGAAAGACCTGGAGTGGGTAAACCGCATCAGAAGACGCAGCCATCAGCCGGAAATCCCTCCTATTTACAATATCGAAGATGTAAATGCCGCAATGGAGATGTTTGTGGGGGTTGATTATGACCGGGAATTTACAATTGCACCGGGAGTCGAGGCGATGTTCAGGGATGCCGGGCATATACTGGGCTCAGCCGGCATACACCTTGAGATTACCGAGAAAGGGAAAACCTACAAACTGGGTTTTACAGGTGATATTGGACGGCCGGGGATGCCGCTTACCCATGATCCAAATGTCCTTCGTGAACTTGACATTCTCATTATGGAATCGACATATGGAAACAGGCTTCATGAAAGCTATGACAATGTCGAGGAGGAATTGGCAAAAGCGGTCCGCGAGACAGCATCAAGCGGAGGAAAACTGATAATCCCATCTTTTGCGGTTGGACGCACTCAGTTACTCGTTTATGTGCTGCACAAGCTCTTTGACCAGAACCGCATCCCTGACATGCCGGTCTACGTTGACAGTCCTCTGGCATGCAACGCAACCGAAGTATTCCGTAATTATCCCGACTATCTTGACAGAGAAACAAAAAGAATTTACCTTGTCGATAATGAGGATCCTTTCGGATTCCGGAGATTAACGTATGTACATGATGTCGAGGAGTCGAAAAAGCTCAATTCGGTTACATTCCCTCATGTAATAATCTCCGGTTCCGGGATGGCTGAAGGCGGCCGGATCCTTCATCACCTGCGCAACAACGTACATAACCCTAAAAACCTGGTACTTTTCGTGGGGTATGCAGCCAGGGAGACTCTTGCCAGGAAAATTATGGACGGGCAGAGGATTGTGAGAATATTCGGAGAGGAGCATACAGTCAAGTGTAAGACTATGGTCATGGATGCCTTCAGCGCGCACGCCGACAGGCGTAACCTGCTTGACTATGTTGGACTCAATTCACCGGAGAGGCTGGAACACATTTTCCTGATACATGGTGATGCAGATCAGGCTCTGCCGCTCAGGGATGGATTGAGGAGTAAAGGGTTCAGAAATGTGCATTTTCCAGCTCCCGGAGAGGTTTTCCGGTACAATACAGGTGAGAGTTGAACCAGAATAATCGAGTTCCCGTTGTCTGCGCCATCATTGTACAGGACAACAGGTTTCTGGCTGCACAGCGCAATCAGAACCAGTCTAATGCAGAACTCTGGGAATTTCCGGGAGGAAAGGTAAAGGACGGGGAGAAACCGGAAGATGCGCTTCGAAGGGAGATAAGGGAGGAACTGGGAGCAACAATAGACATCAAAAAACAACTGAGTCCTGTTGTCTACGATTACCCCTGGATATCAATCGAATTAATCCCCTTTATCTGCAGTATCAAAACTGGAATTATACTTCCGATTGAGCATTCACAGGTGCGCTTTATAACCGCATCAGAATCGAGAAATCTCGACTGGGCCCCTGCTGATATTCCTGTGCTGAGAGAGTACCTGGAGTATAAAAAGGGAAACAAATAGGGCAGCGGTTATTTCGGCTCCCGGTTGTTGAGCAAAATCGAAACCGGTAGTTTGGAATTGCCCCGAAAAAATGGACACGTGACTAAGCAATTTTCTTCCGTTTGA
>DAOTAZ010000242.1:0-5734 GCA_035382965.1 Chitinispirillaceae bacterium
AATCACCGATCGCAGTAACAAGCGGACCTCCGGGTACACTGACTATGTCAAGAGGAACCGTTTCTTCAAGTCCTCTGGACTGGAATTTCCAGAGTGGTGAGGTTGCAGTGATATCATCGGTGCGGAAAACACCATTACCTGATGTTACCCAGACCCTTTTCGGGTAAAACGGATCAAACTCGATGGAGCCTGCCCAGTGGATCGCGGTGCCATCGATCCAGTTGTTGCCGTTTGCATCAACATTCGCGTTTGTACCATCATTGGTGATCCATGCAGGGAAGAGATTTTTCCATGTAGCACCCCCATCGGTACTCACGAATATGATATCACCTGCATTGTCCTTTTTATTTGACCATCTGTACTGAGCTGAATAGCAATTGACGGTAGTTAGAATGATGTGCTGTGGATCAGCCGGATCTATCGAAATACCTCCAAACCCATGTGCCTTCCCCGGAGAACCGGAACCGTAGTATTCAGAGTTTTCATCTTTGGGAGTTATGTTGGTCCATTGAGATGTGGCTGTTGAGTATTTCCAGACACTGCCAGTGTTGACACTATGGGGACCCGGGCTGTTTGAGAATGTTATATACAGGTTTCCCTGGGATAATGCACCTCGCATTGCCATCATATTGGACGGTGTGCCTGCCACAGTTGTGAAACTTGCACCTCCATTATTACTTACATAAAGGCTGCCGTTGGTCTTTGCGACTCCCATGTAAATAGTTTTGGTACCTCCCTCTGTTGTTTTCCCGCTTGAGGGATCAAATATGATGAAACTGATACCGTTATCTGATACCAAGGAATTGCCGGCAGTTACTTCTGTTCCCGGGACCTGTATCCATGTCTTTCCTGTATCACTGCTTTTAAATAGTCCCTTCGTACGGCTTCCACAAAAAAGAATTGCGCTGTTCTGGGGATCAACGGCGAGTTTTTCTCCGGTTTGACGTCCCATTCCATTCCCGTGTGCCTTGAAAAGTGAGGTCACATTCACAGTATCAAACGTCTGACCGTAGTCATTTGAACGGAAGATCATTGTTTTTCCATCGCTGAAGTATTCTGTTCCGGCAAGGATATACAAGCGACGGGGGTCCTGAGGATCCAGTGCGAGCGCCTCGGTACCAAGGAGTCCTACATCAAGTTGAGAAACAAAATCCATAAGCGGAATCCATCTTCCACCGGTAGAATCCCATCGGTATGCACCTCCAACATCGGTACGTGCATAAACAAGACCCGGCTGTGTTTTACTTGTAATGATACCGGAAACAAATCCTCCGCCTTCAAAGCAGACATTTCCCCACTTGTACGGTTCAGGTGCTGCAGATGGTGCTTTGAGTAACAGACCAATGGTTAGACAGGAGGCAAGGAACAGTGTTTTAATTTGCATCGGAACCCCTTTGCTGATGGACATTTTTGTTTCTTGTTTTGGTCTGTTTATAAATTAAATATTGGGTAGAGGGGGTGTTAGGGGAGGGGATGAGGGGTCTTATTCGTGAGATGCACAAAATATTGTTGGATTCGGTTCGCGGTCAGGATAAATCACCTGGAGAATTTCGTAAAGATCAGAACTGGATTGGCTCGTATGGATCAACAATCGAACAGGCATCCTTTGTTCCACCACCTCCTCTTCAACTTATGAATTACCTGGAACAATGGGAAGCTTATGTTAAGGGAGATGACATTGATCCACTATTACAAGCAACTGTTATGCACGCCCAATTTGAATTGATTCATCCTTTCAAAGATGGTAATGGAAGAATCGGTCGTCTTCATATTCCATTATGAGGTTTGAAGGTGGACGCCGCACTGAGCGACAACCGAAGTACGGCGCCTGGAGTCTGTCATGTGTTATGTTACAAGCTGTAGATTTACAATCCCAATTCAAGGCACGGATTTTATCTTGAATGCGTTTTTCACCTGTCTGAAATGAGTATCTTCTGCCTGAGAAGTGCTTTACCATTATTATTGACTTCAAATATATAGCTACCCATTGGCAGGAGAGATGAGACCGGTATGCTTTTCATGCCGGTAACAGTCTTGAAGTATGCAAGTCTTCCGTGCAGATCGTAGACGGAAACAGACAACCTGCCATTTACACTGCTGTTTATTTTTAAAATTCTGTTTTCAAACACTATGTCAGGTCTGGCATTTCTGATACCTGCAAGAATTTTTACCGCCGGCTCAACTGTCAATGAAAAGGTGGTCTGGGTGGTACAACCACCGGCATTAACATATACTGCCAGATAATCTCCAGCCTGATCTTCCCGGATTTGTGAAATCTCGACTTCTCTTCCTGAAGCACTGAATCCCTGTGGCCCGCTCCATTTCCAGCTTCCACCGCTTGATGGTTGAGGACCAAACATTACTGTGCTGCCTGCAGAGACTGTCGCAGATGAGTTCTGCTGCCATGGATTGTTGTTTATCTTTAGATAAGGAGTCATATTAGATGGAGTGCAGATATTCCCGTCAAGGTAGGTCATTATATCCGGCAGCTCATCGCGTGTCAGGACAAAATCATGATTGTAATAATTTTTCAGGTCTGTCTGATTATGATTTGAGAGGTGCCCTGTATGCCAGAGCATCCACCACATCCATGTAACCCCCTGGTTCTGACACTGATCTGGATTAGGCAATGTACCGCATTCATGAAGTGCTACAGGAATGCTGTTTCCGTGTATACTTCGGCAGCTATTGAAAATGTTTGCATATGGCTGACCGCTTCCGTAAGTATCTCCTCCAACCAGATCATAGTAGCCTTCACCGGGATTATAGGCGATATCAGGACTTCCGTCGTATCCCAGAAACCAGATAAGGTTGTTCAAGCCTTTAATTTTTGTAAAGTAATCAAACATATATCTCCACAATTTTTGGAACCCTTCTCCACCGTTCTTGTCCCACCAGAACCATCCGCCGCTGCATTCGTGGTAAGGACGCCATATAACAGGTACATTAGCGTCCTGCAATTTCTTCAGGTGAGCTGCAATCCTGTCATAATCAGAAAGCAACTCCCTGTTTTCGTTTGTCCCTGAAACAAAGAGATTATTAAAGTTGGGTTGTGTCCCGAGGCTGGCATCATAGCCTTCACCGACTGTTGGTGCGCCCTGGTGCCACATGAATGTTACTATACCTCCATCTCTCCAGTAGTTAATAGCCTTTGTAACTTCTCCGTTATTCTGGCTCTCATTTATAAAATCATGCCCTGATATCGCCGGGTATTTTCCTGTAATGCTGTAAACTGTGCTGATTTCGTCAATTCCCCAGGGTGCATACATCTGTCCTGAGAGGATCTTATTTCCATAAGTCGCATAAAGAAAGTTAAGAAGCGCACGTGACTCAGGTGATGCATTCGGGGTAACTGGAACGGCTGAAAAAGCAAGGTTGCCTGTTATCACCAAACATAAAAGGAAAAATAGAAATGAACGGAAAAGTGCAGATAGCATACCGGGTCCTTTCTTCTGCAGGTTGGTTGGATTTTTACTCAATAGGATAAGGAATTCCGCTGAGAATGTACTTTCAAAATTGCCTGACCGGAAAATAATGTTGACAGCTCTGCCAACAAAAAGGTGTAATCTGCTGTAAATAAAAGAGGTCAGGAAGTCTGGCCGGACCATGTGTGCCTGCCAAGTAGTCACCGGCTCTTCATGCTGAATCTACCTGGTCCCGTAAACAGAGAATATTTATAAAGGATATTTACAGGAATGTCACATGTGAATATTCCGGTGCCGAGCGGGCATTTGTGGGGAAGTCATTGTTTTCTCAGCGATGGCTGTTTCGCAGGTCGATACCGAAGCTTATCTCTTGATATAGAAAAGGTATGGGCTCCATATTAAGAATCTGAAAAGGAAGTTTTTAAATACTCTGATTTTGGATGTGCGTGTTTAAAAGTATGTGCTGTATTCACAAGAATACACTGATCTGAAAATAACTGCCCGTTTTATTACAATTAAGACATTATATTTATAATTACAATCACCTGTAACTCTTTCACAAGGAGAAAATTATGGGAAAGCAGATTATCCGTATTTCCCGATGGTCATGCAGGTCGGTTTTTAAGGTTTACAGCAGAATTATGACACTGATATTTGCCCTTTTCTGTGCAGCAACAGGGCAGTTGACCAGGAGCGCATCTGCCAAACGGACTGCAGCAACCAATTTCAAGGGTACCGCATACCGGGCATCGGATTCCACTGTCCTTAAAAATATAAAGCTGTTCCTTGCTCCATGTATCCTTCCTGAGTATGGAATAGCGGCTGATTATGGAATAGTTGTCCCGATGTATGGGCCATCGACAATTGAAAACGTCACAACAGATGAAAATGGCTATTTTAGGAAAAATGTTAATATTACGAATTTTACGATAAATAGTGAAGAGGTTATCGAACTATCCGGCAGGACAAGGTTCTACTCTTCAGGATGTATACAAGTCCATAATGACAAAGATTCCACATACACTCTCTACCTGCAGGAAATGGCTGTAGATGTCAAAGAAGGGATGACTCGTCCTCAACAGGCTTCTGTGATGACCATACTGCAGGGAAATCAGCTTCAGATACATATTCCGGAATGGAAAGATGGCAGAACCGATGCCACTATCATTAACAGCAAAGGGCAGAAGATTACAGATTTGTCTGCAGATAAAGATGGAATACTTCGGTGGGATACCAGTCCGGCTGCAAAGGGTGTCTATTTCCTGAAATTGCGGAATAAAAAGAGTGACCTCAGTGTAAAGATACTGGTCAGGTGACCTTGTAAACATGGAACTGTCACTCAGGAAAAAAATCGCCCTCCGTCTGTTTTCCGCCAAGCGCAAGGCAGACGCCCTCTCACATGAACTGCGTTACCTGTTCTGGGAATGCACTCTGCGGTGCAACATGGCTTGTCTTCACTGCGGAAGTGACTGCATGAGAGATTCAATTACTCCGGATATGCCTCTGGAGGATTTCCTCAAAGTACTCGACAATATATCCAGCCGCACCAATATATCAAGAATAGTTGTGGCTGTTACCGGTGGAGAACCTTTGCTTCGTCAGGATCTGGCTGAGGCAGGCAGGCAGATTATACGCCGGGGATTCTCCTGGGGGATGGTTACAAACGGGTATCTGCTCTCTGCAGAAAAGATGGAGGAGATGCTGTGTTCCGGGTTGAGATATCTGACAATAAGTCTGGATGGGCTGCAGGAGGATCATGAATGGTTAAGGGGAAAAAGCGGATCTTATAAACGTGCCTGTGAAGCGATCTTACTTGCTTCAAAAGCGCGCAGCAGAGGCCTTTCTTTCGATGTAGTTACTTGCGTGAACCAGAGAAATGTCAGGCAACTCGAAAAACTTAAAACCAGGCTGGTTGAACTGGGGGTGACAAACTGGCGTCTGGCGACAATCTTCCCTAAGGGACGGGCAGCGGAGAATGGTGAATTGAAGCTTGATGGCAATCAGCTTCGGCAACTGATGGATTTCATAGCTGCAACCCGGAAAGAGGGTAAAGTAGATGCCATGTATGGATGTGACAGTTTCCTGGGAGGGTATGAAATGGAGGTCCGGCAGACACCGTTTTTCTGCTGGGCAGGGGTAAATATAGGGTCAGTTCTTGCCGATGGTTCAATTTCAGCCTGCCCCTCTCTGAGAGCCGATTACATTCAGGGTAATATTTATAAAGATGATTTCATGGATGTCTGGAACAACAGGTTCCAGATTATGCGCAACCGCAAATGGCTTAAACAGGGAATGTGTACGGATTGTTC
>DAOTAZ010000243.1:0-5726 GCA_035382965.1 Chitinispirillaceae bacterium
CACGGAATCAGGTAATGGATATAATCAAATTTCTTTCAGACCCGGTCCAGACGATTCGAAAGTATTTTTGGCTTTGAATCTTTAATAGGTACCGCACCAAGGCGGAGCCTATTATTTTCCTTTCAGAATTGAAAAACACCAAAAGGGGGTTAACATTATGCACCGCAGATTTTTTGTTTTCCTTATCGCTTTGCTTGTCAGTCTGAATTTTATCTATGCAGACGATTACAAGATTAAGGTGGAAAGCGGTGAAGTCGTGCTGGCAAAAGCTTCTGAAAAAACCACTGTCAAGGATTCCGGAAACATCGCCCTGGGAGACACAATCTTAATCGCCCAGGAAATGGAAGCGACAGTGCTTATCGAAGCAGGTACAAGACTACTTTTAACAGGCCCTCTTAATGCTGTTCTCGGTGGTGATGGTTTCACTCTGAAGGTAGCACTGGAGGAGGGGCAGATTTTTCTGGACCGCAATGATCCTCAGATGGTCAGCTCCATTCAGATAACAAATAAGGGATTTTCATTTGAACCAGTTGGAACTGCTGCAGCAGTCAGAGCCAGCAGGACATCAAATCCCTCTACTGCCGTGCTGAAGGGAAAAATGAAGATGCAGTCACCCAGTGGCGAATCGCTGGTAATAGAAGAGGGAAGCTTCGGCAGTGTTGATGAAAACGGAAAATTGACATCTGCCAAACTGTCCCCTAAAGCTGTGGAAAACCTTCAGAAGTGGGCCGGAATTGCCGATCCGGAGCCTGAACCTGCCCCCCAGGCATCAACGAGTGAACCCGCCGCTCAGCAGAAATCTGAACCACCAGCCCCTGCAAAGGAACCCCAGACTGAAACTGTAAAGAGTACTCCTGTTACACCCGTACAGCCTCAACCTCAACAGGCATCCAGCGACACGAAACAGGAGACATCTCCTCAGCAGCAGGTTAAAACTGAACAACCTCAGAAAGAATCCGCAGAGGATAAAAAACCTGTTGAATCAGCAGAAAAAAGCAAAGAGGAACCAGCAGATAAAAAACCGGTTTCTCCCGCTGCCACAGCCCCCTCGAAACCACAATGGGAAATCGGGGCCGGAACTGTTACCATCGATGGTGATCAGTGGACCAGGATTGCACTGGGTGTAGATGTTCCGATCTGGAAATTTGGAATCTTCTTTGACCTTGAGCTCTTCATCGATAATGAGGGGCAGTTCTCGGATAAGGGTTGGAATTTCAAGGAAGACTGGGTAGAAGCGCTCACAAGGAAAATCCGCTATATCCGTTTCGGATACGAACAGGATCCGCTGTTTATCAAGTTCGGAGGACTATCAAATGTAACCCTGGGATACGGATTCCTGTTTGACCGCTTTACAAACATGCTCCACTACCCTGACCAGAAACTTCTTGGATTGCAGTTCTACCTTAATGACATTGGTCCCATTGGTGTCACCCTGCAGACAGTTCTGGCAGATTTCAAGGATTTCCGTAATGATGGCGGTGTTTTTGGTGCCCGTCTGGCCTTTACCCCCCTGAAAATGTCCAATATTCCTATTGTTAAGGGAATCTCAATTGGTGGAACCTTCGCAATGGATATCAACCAGTACGCTCCTGCCCGGGACTGGGATTTCACACTCTCCGGACCCATCAACGACAGAGATCGTGACGGTATCCAGGACAGTTCCTTTACAAGGTATGTTATCCAAACAGCCGGTTACACCTTCAACGATTCTGTCCGCCAAAGGCTCCTCGAAGAAGGCACCTTGTATGATACCCTGATCGAGGATCGGGACCAATGGGCTTCCAGGGAAAATGTCCCATTCAGTCTGGTCGGTGCAGATATCGGCATCCCGCTTATCAGGAGCTCGCTTTTAAACCTGGATCTCTATGGACAAGCTGGAATCAGAACCGATGATGTACATGGGTGGGGAATAGGAGCCCCGGGACTTGCCCTCAAAGTCTGGCAATTATGGGCAAATATCGAATACCGGCGGGTACAGGGCAGGTTCACCCCCGGCTATTTCGGGACCTATTACCTCGATGAAAGAATTCTGAGAACTCCTGAAGTCAGCACCAAAGCAGAAAGAATCCCATCTGATACCCTGAACGGAATTTACGGGAGACTGGGTTTTAATATCGCCAACGCCTTTATCATCGATGGCGCTTACCAGTACCTGATCGGAAAAAGGGATACAGACCAGCGGTTTGAGGCAACAGCATCTCTGGGCGATATAATCCTGCAGAAAATTCCCAAAATTAACAAAGCAGAAGCTTACTACTACAAAACCGATATTGGAAATTTCAATGATGCTTTCTTTGAAAAAACAGAGTTCATGTACTGGGGCTACCGTGCTGGTTTCGAAATCAGCCAGGGAGCCACTCTGATCTGGGATTCACGTTACGGATACAAAAGAGATGCAGAAGGAAAACTGGTTTCCAACAACTTCATAAGTGTACAGACTGCTATTACTTTTTAACTTGCGTTCCGGATACGGTTCCTTCAAGAACCGTATCCATTCCTCTCTTATTTGTTTCGTGGAGTAATTCCAAAAATACCGGTAGTGGAGCATAGATGAATTCCGATTCACCCATGATGCGCAGGGTGCGTGCAGATTTTCTCAAAACAAGAATACCAAGAAAAGGCAGAATTCGTTTCCTGCTGGCAATTATCATTCTGGTTGCAGCAATTCACACAGTTATAAACCTGAAAAAACAGGAGAATAAAGGCCAGGGAAAGGAAACACCCGGTTCAGAATTGACCGAAAAAAAAGCGGAAAAGAAAGCAAAAAAATCTGCTGCCGAAAAAGTAAAACGCAAAGCAGTAAAAAAAACTGTCAAACGTCAGAAACCGGCTGAACAGAAAAAAAAGGATCAGCCCGGTCTGGTATCTCCACTAACCTTTGGAGATCTTACAGATCTGATAAAGAAAAACCCGCCCGATCTTTTTAAAGACAAAGACAGCATAAAGTACCGGGGAAAAGACCTCACAGTCCACTACAGTATAAACACTCAGCTCCAGGAACTCGGGCAATCACTCCTGAAGAGGTATCATCCGCTTTACGGCGCCATAGCTGCTGTTCATCCTTCAACCGGAAGGGTACTGGTTCTTCTCTCATATAAAAACGACAGTGTCCCGGACCTGGGAGTGCTTTACTGTAAAAGCCTCTTCCCTGCCGCATCTATCTTTAAAACAATCACGGCAGCGGCAGCTATTGAAAAAGCAAACCTTTTGCCTGAGAGCCTTCTTCCCCATGCAGGAAGAAATCATACACTTTACAGATTCCAACTGGAAAAGGAGTTAAAAAATTACATCGAAATTTCGCTTGAGGATGCCTATGCCCTGTCAATCAACCCTGTTTTCGCACGTATAGGACTCTACTCTCTCTCCAAAGGATCTCTGCTTGATTACGGAAACAGGTTCGGCTTCAACTGCCCCATTCCTTTTGAAATCGAGACTGAAATATCAAGAGTCATCTCTCCTGATTCGGCTTTTGCACTCGCAGAACTGGCATCCGGTTTTAACCAGCAGACAACTATCTCCCCGGTACACGGAGCCATGATCGCCGCGGCAATCTCAGAAAACGGCCGGATGCAAAAACCGGTACTGATTGACAGCATTTGCATGGATGATACCTGTATTTATAAAGCAGCTAAAGAGACATGGAGAACTCCAATAAAGGAAAGCACCTCAAAAGAACTGAAGAAAATGATGAGCAGGGTCTCAAGATATGGAACCGCCCGTAAATCATTCCGCTACATCCACCAGTCCCGAAGATTCAGTGAAATCGAATACGGGGGGAAAACAGGCTCAGTTGACAAAGATGGAATCGGGCGGGTCGACTGGTTTATCGGTTTTGCACGGAACCCCCTGGAAAAGGAGCAGCAAATCGCAGTCAGCGTTGTAACAGTGCATGGATCAAACTGGACTGTTCACTCAGCCTATATCGCGGCGGAAATCATGAGGATCTATATCCGCTCACTGGATCCTAAACCATGATTTACATGGTTAAAGGATTTCTTGATTCTGAATATTGAAAAAGATTTTCTATATTATACCTGAATTATCAGGGCAGAGATTATCAGGCAGACATAAACGAATTCAATTCTATGGAATTTTCCAGTGTAGATATTTTTTGCAATGTAATTGATAATTTCGGTGATGCTGGAGTTGTATACCGATTTGCCAGAGAGTTTAAGACTGCCTTCAGTGAATGCAGGGTAAGAGTATTTCTGGATAATCTCACAGTTCTTAAGTCAATTGAACCCCGGATTGACCCCTGTAAAACTCTCCAGGAGTGTGACTCAGTTCTTTTCTTCAACCTTTCTGAAATAGATTCGGAATCCGTAGATACTCTGGAAGTTGCTGAAGTAGTTATCGAAGCATTTGCATGCCGGATACCTGAGCCATTTATGAAGGCTGCATTGTATCGAAGCAAGCTCATTATCAATCTTGAGTATCTTTCGGCTGAGGACTGGGTTGCCGGTTATCATCTTAAAGAATCTCTGCTCCCGGAGGGAAATGCAAGAAAGTTCTTTTTCATGCCTGGTTTCACCCCCGAAACCGGGGGAATCATCCTTAACTCAAGACTTGGAACTCAGAAAGAGGAGCTGATTAAAAACCGGAATACATTCCTGGAAAGACTTCTTTGCTCTTACAATCTGTCTCCCGACAACATTGAAGGAAAGCTTCTGGGATCCGTTTTTACCTATGAGCGGGGATTCGATACATTTATAAAGGAACTTCAGGAGACCGGAAAAGAGACCACACTTTTTATCTTTGGAGATAAAAGCCGGTCAGGAATGACTGCAACCCTGGAAAGAATGGGAGTAAAGGGTAATGACAAAAACACCTGTACCTGCGGGAACATTCATCTGATCTTAATGCCCATGATAGAACAGCATCTCTATGATTGTCTTCTCTGCTGTACCGACTTCAATCTGGTACGTGGTGAGGACTCCCTTGCTCGAGCAGTCTGTTCCGGAAAACCTTTCATCTGGAACGCCTATCTGCAGGATAACCGGTATCAGAAAGTCAAGGTTGAGGCATTTCTAAAGGTACTATCCGGCTTTTTCGAGGATCATGAAGTGCTGATTTCTTACAGTGATCTTATGCTCCGTTTTAATGATGCGGAAAAAGAGTGCCCCCTGCAGGTAACATCCGAACACTATCATGCTTTTTTCCGGGATCTGAACAAAATTGAGCACGCAATGAGGAAAATGAGTTATTTTGTAGACCGTAATTGTGACCTGATAAAGAATTTCGGTGAATTTCTTCATGAACACAGGGCTTGAAAGGGTTTTCTCTACAGGCAATTCATCCTTCAGCGAAGTTGTTTATCCTCATATTACCTGACGAACTGGCAGCATTTCCCGCAACGGAAGAAATAAACCATTAACAAATACAGGAGTTCCCGATGAAAGAAGCACAAGACCTGAGATCAGGAAATACCGTGAAGATCGGCAATGATCTTTTTATTATCCTGAAAGCAATTTACAACAAAGGCGCCCGGAATGCATCATCTGTAAAAATGAAGATGAAAAACCTCGCTACAGGCAGCGTCTCCGAAACTGTTTACAGAGCCACAGACAAGTTTGAACAGGTTATTCTGGAACGCAAACAGATGCAGTTTCTGTATGAGACAAACGGTTTTTATACCTTCATGGATCAGGAAACATACGAACAGATGGATCTCAACAAGGACGATCTCGGGGATGCTTTGAATTACCTGAAGGAAGAGATGGTAATCG
>DAOTAZ010000244.1:0-5691 GCA_035382965.1 Chitinispirillaceae bacterium
AAGTTCATCTGCATAGGAATCCAGCACGCTTTTCGATGGTTCGTTCTTAAGCAGTTCCTCTTTGATTTTCGCACGGAGAGCCTTTGCCGCTTCAAAGTTCTCCTTGCGGGCGTCAGCCATCTCTTCGTGAATCTCCTTGAGCTTTGCTTTCTGATCCTCGGTAAGCTCCAGACCGGCCCAATTGCAGTGAGGGCCCTCCCCCCGCGCAGAAGGATTCTTTGGCTGAGAAAAAGCAGTTGAAAAGATAACTGACAGCAGACACAGGGATGAAATCAAAGTTTTCATTTGAATGCTCCTTTCTTTGATACATTAAAATCCGCTGATAAGAGCATAAGTATCAAACTCCTGCTCAAGATCATCGCCGTTTAAATAATCACTGATGCTCTGCAGCTCATCAGCAATTACCGGCTGTATAACGACATTTTCCGGTTTATCTTTTGTAATATTAAAGTAGCCCACAGCCAGAATCAATGAGGCGGCAAGTGCCAGGAGAGTATTTCTTGCCGAGGAACGCCTGGAAACGTTACTCATGACCTTTTCATAGATATCTGAGGGCATCTCCGGCACTCTTGAAAGCTCTTCATAAAAACGTTCTTCACTATTCATAAAGCCTCCCTGATTCCGGACTCATCACGGAATCTATTCCTGATATTTTCCTTCAAACGGTGAAGTCTTGTTCTCAGGGCACCTGCGGATGATCCAGTCACAGACTCGATCTCCTCAAACGTTAATCCATCTATTTCTCTTGCGACCAGCAGAAATCTCTCCTCAACGGATAATTGAGAAAGTACTTTTTCCACCAGATCCTTCATTTCGTAACCACCGGTCTCATTCCGGACAAATTTGTTGTCGTCATAAAGCTGATGAGACCTGAAGCGGGTTTGCTTATTGGCATAATTCAGAACAGCATTATAGGCGATTCGATAAATCCAGGTGGAAACCGCTGATTCAGACTTGAACTTCCCCAGAGACCTGTGAACATTGATAAATGTCTCCTGAAGCAGTTCTGCAGCAATATTCCTGTCACCTGTCATCCGCATCACAACCCGCCACACAAAAGGTGAATAAAAATCGTAGAGAGCCTTGAAAGCGGCCTTCTCACCCTTCACTGCCTTATGTATTGTAATCTTATCAAGCTCTTCCATATTGTTCTCATCAGATTAGACATGGCCCCAGTAATAAATGTTACAACTTTTTACACAACAATTCCGGGTTAATTTTTTTTCCGGAATATAGTGTGCGGTTAGGGTAGACAGTTTGTTTTCTCAATCAGGAGTGGAATCGGGGCAGGATTCTGATTTCCGCATTTCAGTATGAGAGCCGGGGAATGTCTCAGGGAGGAATCCTGGACTTAAATGGTTTAAATTCAAGAATTCACCCTTGAGGTAAAAAACATCTCGATACAAATTCCATATTATAAGATGTCTCGATACCGATACCGATGCCGATACCGACCCAGAAAAAACTATGATTCCAGCATCACTCGATTGTTCATGTACAAAACATCATCATACAAACCCATCTCAATCGTATTATTGATTTCACAGGGAATCTCTGTACAATCATTTTTCTGTATATGGCTTAAAAGATTTTCCGGATTACTGTCCGTTTTATATTTTCTGATTCTCTTCCCATTTGTGACACCAGATCTATGGAGCGGTTATGAGCGACAAAATTGTGATTGGAAGCGATCACGCAGGTTTTGAGATGAAAGAGTATATCAAAGAGGTTCTGACTCAAAAAGGGGTACTGTTTGAGGATGCGGGAGCGGTGAGCCTGGATCCTTCGGATGATTACCCGGAATTTGCATTCAGGGTGGCAAAGGCGGTATCAGAAAAGAGATACAACAAAGGAATTCTCCTCTGCGGTACCGGGATCGGGGCCTCGATTGCCGCAAACCGCGTCAAAGGCGTAAGAGCTGCACTCTGCACATCACCGGATATGGCCCGGATGTCCAGGGCGCACAATGATTCCAATGTTCTGGTGTTAGGCGGACGCACCACATCACGGGAGACTGTCTCAGAGATCATCGATGCCTGGCTGGGGGGAAGTTTTGAGGGCGGACGGCATCAGAAAAGAATCGACCAGATTGATAAATAGCTTTCAGAAGGAGAACACAGTGGTTGTAAAAGAACTGCAACAGGAAGCGACAGTCAGTCAGCCAAGAAAGCGGGTTTCATGGGATGAGTATTTCATGAATATTGCTGTTCAGGCCGCTACCCGTTCAACCTGCAGCCGCAAGCATGTAGGTGCTGTAATTGTCAGGGAAAAGACGATTCTCTCCACCGGCTACAATGGGAGTATCAGAGGGATGCCGCACTGTGATGATGTGGGGCACATGATGGAGAATGACCACTGTGTGGCAACTGTGCACGCTGAGGCAAACGCTATCATACAGGCTGCCAGAAACGGAACATCGATAAACGGTGCAGATATCTATGTTACAGCATCCCCGTGCTGGAACTGTTTCAAATTGATTGCAAACAGCGGGATCAAACGGATCTTTTACCTGGAATTCTACCGTGATGAAAAGATCCTGACTGTCGCGCCACAGGCCGGAATTGAGCTTATCAAGGTCAATGTCGAATCCCAGCAATGACAGGTCTGAAAATTTACACTTCATAAACACTTCTTTAGTTCATATTTTCGGGGTCGGTATCGGCATCGGTATCGACCCAAGAAATGAATCTTAAATCACACCAAACCTCCACATCATTCCCGCAAAAGCGGGAATCCATTTATCATAATCCCTGGATGCCTGTTTTCACAGACATGACACCCCAAGCAAACAAATGTTCAGACGAGGTTTTTCGAGGAGAAATTTTTTCTTAGCCCGCTCTTTCAGGGCTTAAATGCTAATTATATTGTAGGAATAAAATTCTTGGAATCCCCTTCGGGGATCAGGGGGCTCCGGCCGCCTTCAGAACACCAACCCACCCCAAAGCGACAAAACAGAACTGAAACGGTCGTCCAGAAGTTCAACCTTATAACTTGCGTCAATCCTGAATTTTCCCCACTGATTAAAACTCCAGTAAAGCACCGGGGTCAAAGACCACTCTGTTCCGCTGCCCAGAAATCTCTTCTCCTCACTGTCATGGAATCGCAGACTGTCAAGTGGATCCTTATGCTGAAACACATCCGAGATCTTTCCGCCTCTCACAGAACTGTTCACAGCAATCGAGTTCATCCCGATCCCCAGCATATTAAGCCTGTTAATCTGCGAATACACAGCCAGCACTATTGCCTGTGAATTTGGTCCCAGAGGGGAACCCAGGCACTTGTCAAAATGGGAGTACCGATGGCTGGCACCGAAGAAATGGGTATAAACCCATGGTTCAACACGGGAATACTCCATGCTAATTTCCATATCACGCCCGAAGAGAGTTCCAAAATATTGCCCGCCAACTGTAAGGGCCCATTTGTTACCAAAATCACTGCTGAAGATCTTCCAGGGTGCAAGCATGTCATCGAGAAAAAACTCTGCATACCAGCGGAAATTGGCAGGCCAGAGAAGATTTACATCCAGGGAGAGCGCGGCATTGTCCCGGTCCCCGGCATAGTGCTCTGCGAACTTGAAGGGAACAAACGGGATCAGGTAAACCCACTCCCATCCCCGTTCCACCCCTGAGTACTCCCGGCGCACGGCATCGGAATCGTTGACAGGCTCCGAGGTACTGCTGCCGTTTATAATCACTTCATTTAAACCGAAATTCAATCTGGAGTTCCAGAAACAGGCATTCAGCCTGTGGGTGTAAATGTATTTAGACTTGTCTTTCTGAAACCGCAGCATCCCTGCCGTATGACTGTACTGAACCAGTTGAAGATCAAGCGTTCCCTTGAAATATGTAATCGGTGGAGCATATCCGGATAAAGTCAAAGGATAATAAAGTGCAGGACCCACCTTCAGGTAATCTATCGCGGTCTCCAACTGGATTCTGCCCGCATTGTACCGTATTCCGCCACGAAGAATATCCGATGATCTCACATTACTGCTGTCATCTACCCTTCCGTAAAGATTGTACGGAATGCCATCGTAGGGCTGGTATGTGTGGCGCTTGAAAAATGTATCTGAATCATACTCAGTCCATACATCGATACCTGAATAAAACGAAAGTTTCCCCAGATTCCCGGTAAGTAAAGGATTGGCTATTCCTTTGACATTGATCGAGGAATTGGAGGAAATTGATGGTTTAATATCACCCAGTAAACGAATGTTGAGCTTCAGATGAATATCGGTATTACGTTCAGGTTCCTCTTTGTACCACTTCAGGAGTCCCTCCCGGGGTGAAAGATATCTCCTTATTTCCTTTATATAATGCATTTCCTGATCGGAGAGCACACCGGAACCTTTCCTCTCCGCATCATCGAGAAATTCCAGTATCACATCGGATTTGACCGGCTGGTCAAAGATCGCCTCCGGTACCTTGAGGCCTGTACGGGATGATAACCGGTAGATAAAGCGGTCAAGATCAGTATCTATCAGAAGACCTGGGGCATACTGTGCTGAAACACCCGAAAAGAAAAGAATAAGCAGGAGAAGTGACCATTTACGCATAAGAGATCATTTTTTTAATGCTTTTTGCTTCTTATCACTAATATACCTGATATTTTTCTTGATATGTGGAATTTGAAGGTATTCACGCGGAATCTGACGGTTCAGTATCTCCTCGGCTGAATCGAATGCCTCCTTCTCCATCTTGAGATTACTGTAGCTGTTTACCAGCACAGTATACCCGGCGATCAGATCAGACCAGTTCATGGGATTGCGTTTTTCTGAAAGAACGATTAAGCGTTTGGCCAGCTCAATTGCCTCTTTGTTTTTACCTGTCCAGAGAGCAATGAAAGTTCTTATTCTGAGGAAAATCGTGTTGTCAGGAATATCTTTCAGGACAGAAATAGCCAGAGAATCAGCGCTCCTGAATTTATCTTTCTCAATGAGAATCCAGCACAAAGAGTTTTTTGCGGCATAGTTGTAGGGGAAATCAGCCTTCATCGCATTCTCTATGGCCCTTATTCCCTCCTCACCCTTGTCATCCACAAAAGGAACCCATTTCAGACTGTTCCGCAGATAGTAATTGAATACCCCTATTCCAAGATAAGCAGCATAGAATTCCGGATCCTGTTTTCTCACCTGTTTAAGCATACCGGTGGAATTTACCGCATTTCTCATTGCATCAAACCAGTTTCCAGCCTTCGCCTGTATGATACTTATCCCACCATATGCATTAGCAATGAAAAACAAGCATTCCAGTGAATCTGCCCCGCGAAGCTTTTTAAGACGGCTCTCGAGAACACTCTTTATGCTGTCAACCATCACTATGAATTTCTCGCCATCGATCAGGTATGACTCGTAATCCAGAATCCGGGTCTGTTCTATGGCTAATTTAAAGTACAGAGCAGTGTTGTCATCCGGGTTTTTAAGCAGATGTTTCTGGATGCATGCATTTGCACCAGCATAATCCTGCCTGACCAGAAGAGTTAAAGCGGAATCTTTTAAGGATTCAGAAAACGTAGAAAAAGAAATTCCCGACAGCAGAACAAAAAAAAACAGCAGATTTTTTCTCATTATTTAAGTTCCTGATACCTTTAAGATGCTTATGAAAATATTAGGGAATTGGGAAATTTGCAATCACTATTTACATCAACCGTAATTTTCATAACCGCCAGAGAACTGGCCGTGCCATGCAGGAA
>DAOTAZ010000245.1:0-5687 GCA_035382965.1 Chitinispirillaceae bacterium
TATCCCGGAAGAACGCGGGAAGCATGATAGTCATAGAGAAGCTTGCCCCCGAACTCAAGGTAAAGCCTGTCTCCGAACTGCTCAACTCTTCTTAGTATCTCAGCGGACTGCTCTGTCAGGTACTTTTCGTTATCAAAGCCGGTCTTTGGGGCCATTTGTAAACTCCTTGATCTTATATTGAAACTGCCGGCTCATCCTGAGTCTGGGGTTGCAGCGGCAAAACGCTGGAAATCTCACTGTGATACTCCTGCAGTTACTTCACAGTCGTAGATTTCTTCTGCCGTTCAGCGATTCCCCTTGCAGCAGCTTTGGCTGCCGCCAGAGTGGTGATATAGGAAACCTTGTATTTTACCGCAGCTTTACGTATATAAGAATCGTCGGTTTGACTGCTTTTGCCAACAGGGGTGTTTATCACCAGTTGAATCTCTCTGTTCATGATTTTATCCAGAATATTGGGTCGGCCTTCCTGGAGTTTATTTACCATTTCAGAGGCGATTCCCTGTTCTTTGAGGAAATGATGAGTTCCTTCGGTTGCAAGTATTTTCATTCCAAGTGCATTAAATTCCCTGGCAACCTCAAGCACTGCAGGCCTGTCTTTTTTGGAAACACTTATCAAAACCGCTCCTGAGAGAGGAAGATCCAGCATGGCTGCTTCCTGGGACTTGAAAAAAGCAAGCCCGAAGTTTTCTGCGATACCAAGCACCTCTCCGGTAGAGCGCATCTCAGGTCCAAGCAGCGGATCCACTTCCGGCATCTTGTCGAAAGGAAAGACAGATTCCTTTACTCCGAAATGATTGATAGTGTTCTGTTTCAATCCGATTTCAGATAACTTTTTCCCAGTCATGAGCTGTGTTGCTATTCTGGCCATCTGGGTATTGCAGACTTTCGATACCAGCGGAACAGTTCTCGATGCGCGGGGGTTGGCTTCCAGTACGTATATTTTGTCTTTCTCAATAGCATACTGGATATTCATCAGTCCTACTACATTCAATTCACGGGCAAGCTTCGTGGTGTAATCACGTATTGTATTGAGATTTTTCTGTGAAATACTGACAGGAGGAATAACGCAGGCAGAGTCACCGCTGTGAATTCCAGCCAGTTCTATATGCTCCATCACTGCAGGCACAAACGCATCCTCTCCATCGGCAAGAGCATCAGCTTCACATTCCAGAGCATTGACAAGAAAACGGTCAATCAGAATCGGTCTCTCAGGGGTGACATCAACTGCTTTTACAATATATTCCCTCAGCATCTCTTCATCGTGAACCACCTCCATGCCCCGTCCGCCAAGAACAAATGAGGGGCGGACCATTACAGGGTAGCCGATTTTTCCGGCAACCGACAGAGCTTCCTCCTGCGTACATGCCATCCCGGATTCAGGCATGGGGATACCCAGCCGATCCATTTTATGACGGAAAAGGTCGCGGTCTTCTGCCAGGTTTATCATGTCAACGCTGGTACCAAGAATCTTTACTCCTGCCTCCTGAAGCTCCTGAGCTATGTTCAGGGGGGTCTGGCCTCCGAATTGAACAATCACTCCTTCAGGTTTTTCTTTTTCGTAAATGCTTAATACATCCTCGACTGTAAGCGGCTCGAAATAAAGCTTATCAGATGTATCATAATCGGTGGAAACGGTTTCTGGGTTGCAGTTTACCATTATCGTCTCATAACCCCGGTCTTTCAGGGCAAATGCGGCATGAACGCAGCAGTAATCAAATTCGATACCCTGACCGATCCTGTTTGGACCACCGCCAAGAATCATTATTTTACGTTTGTTACTCACTGTAATCGTATCAGGTGCATTGTAGCTTGAGTAGTAGTAAGCGGCATTTTCCACTCCGCTCACCGGTACCGCATGCCATCCCTGCATCAACCCGATCGATTTGCGGCGCTCTCTTATGGCCTTTTCCGGAACAGAGAGGATTTTTGAGAGATATTTATCGGAAAACCCGTCTTTCTTTGCCCTGATAAGCAGTTCCGATGGCAGTTCTTTGCCTTTACAAGTAAGAATCTCTTCTTCCAGGTCGACCAGCTCTTTCATCTGTGAAATAAACCATTTCTTTACGCTTGTGATCTCATGAATCTGGTCGACCGATGCGCCCTTGCGGAGTGCCTCATACATTATGAAATGACGTTCACTGGAAGGGTAGCGCAGAAGATCGATAAGCTCCCGGAGCGGTCTGCGGTTGTAATCCTTTGCAAAACCCAGCCCGTGGCGCCCGATCTCAAGAGAACGGATAGCTTTCTGAAACGCTTCCTTGTAATTCTTGCCGATACTCATCACTTCTCCAACTGCTTTCATCTGAGTACCCAGCTTGTCCTCTGAACCCTTGAACTTTTCAAATGCCCAGCGTGCGAACTTTACTACTACATAGTCTCCGTGTGGTTCGTACTTGTCTAAAGTTCCGCTCCTCCAGTAGGGAATCTCTTTCAATGTCAAGCCACTGGCCAGCTTTGCGGAGATTAAAGCGATGGGAAAACCGGTGGCTTTGGATGCAAGTGCAGAAGAACGAGATGTACGCGGGTTGATCTCTATGATAACAGTACGTCCGGTTTTCGGATTGTGGGCAAACTGGATGTTGGTTCCACCGATTACTCCAATTGCCTCAACGATTGCGTATGCCCATTTTTGAAGCTTTTCCTGAACCTCTTTGCTGATAGTGAGCATCGGTGCAGTGCAGAAGGAGTCCCCGGTATGTACACCCATAGGATCCACATTCTCTATAAAACACACTGTAATCATCTTGTTATCTGCATCACGCACTACCTCCAGTTCAAGCTCCTCCCAGCCTACGACCCCTTCTTCAACCAGAATCTGATTTATGAGGCTGGCATTGATACCGCGTCCTGCAATCACACGCAGCTCTTCTACATTGTAGACGATTCCACCACCAGAACCACCCATTGTAAAAGCAGGACGTATCACAACCGGATAGCCTATTTCAGAAGCTATCTTTTCAGCTTCCTCCACTGAGTAGGCAAGCTCACTTTTGGGGAGGTCAATTCCCAGTTTCATCATTGTCTCTTTGAATGCCTTACGGTCCTCACCCCGTTCTATGGCATCGATATTGACTCCGATCACCTTTACGCCATACTTTTCCAGCACACCTGCTTTAGCAAGCTCCGATGAGAGGTTGAGGGCTGATTGACCACCCAGATTGGGCAACAGGGCATCCGGGCGTTCTTTTTCGATTATTTTGGCAACTGTGTGAAGATTCAGCGGCTCGATATAGGTCACATCTGCCATACCCGGATCGGTCATAATTGTAGCGGGATTGGAGTTAACAAGCACTATCTTGTAACCGAGGATTTTAAGAGCCTTACACGCCTGGGTTCCTGAATAGTCAAACTCGCAGGCCTGGCCTATTACAATCGGACCTGATCCGATAATCATGATCTTTTTAATATCATTGCGGACTGGCATGAAATGGTCTCCTTCCGGGGGACTTTCTTAAGAGCTGTTTATAAAAAAAGGGCTGCCGGAGCAGCCTTTTTATGATTTTCTTATTGGATAGTGGGGAGATGGGGGTCTTTGTGCTACAGAAGAGCGTATCTGGCATTAATGTGAAATCAGGTTCATTTTGATACATTTTTGTACTCGGAAAGCAAAAAAATACATTTTGATCGGCTCCAATTCAAGGCATTCAGAGGGGAAAAATTGATTTTGCACTAGCAGGTAGGGGAGTGCAGAAACAACTTCAACATCATTGGGAAATAATTCCAGTGCCCCGGTTAATGAAATTCCGTATTCTTTGAATTTTTATTGAAGCACAAACCGGATTACGTCGCTCTTTTTATCTCTGGTTTCAGCTATTCTGGCGATATATATGCCTTTTGCCCATCCGGATGTGGGAATTGTCTGCACCTGATTGGCATATATTGATTTTTCCAGAACTTCCTTTCCCATGGGGTTGAATATCCGCAGTTGCCGCTTTTCATTGTAATTTCCCGGGGTTACAGCAGATAGCCTGATCATGCCAGGGTACATTTCAAGAGAGATTGTCCTTTGCCGGGCCATTACTGATGAAACCACTGGTGTAGAATGAGAAAAGTGATACATTCTAAGGACGCTTGAGGATGGATAAGAGCTCCTTGGCATATCCTGGTTTATTGGCAGGGTTTCCCATTTGATATAATAGTCTCCCAATCGTTTAATATTTGCCTGCATTCCGGGAAATGTCGATTCCACCACATACATCTCCTTCATAGCTTCCGGATGTTCGTAAATCTTGTCCTCCAGAGGTTTCAATGTGTTCTCATCGAGAACCCACCTTCTCTTTACATTGTCACGGTACATATAATCCTGAATCAATTTCCCATCCTCAACTGTAACCGGCTGTGCGGCTATATCGTGTGTCAGTGAACCTGTAAGATCAAGATTCCACTTGAAACCGGTCCAGTTGCTGGTAGTGTATATTTTCCAACTGCCGTTTTCCCATCTTGTATTGAAAATCTGGCTGACAGATGCATTGTCGTAACGATGGTAGGTCAGGATCGGGCGGTCTTTGGAATCCCATCCGATTCCAAAATCCATGTTTATCAGCCCTCTGCCTGGTCCAATAGGATCTGCTACTACACCCTGTGTGGATTGAGTAATGGGAATCTGAAGCTTAACTCCTGACATCGTTTCCCAGTTGATCAGATCACGACTCTTGATATGTGATAAATGATGGTTTGTGTTTGCCACAGGGGTGTTTCTCCACATCCAGATAACATGGAAGAATCCATCGGGCCCTGCCACCGGTGATGTCTGATATGCGTTTACCTGACCCTCTCCATTGAACAAACCGGAGCTTGTGATCCGTGACCATTTCTTTGTGATCACATCATAACTGTTCCAGATTGTCGTTCCGCTTCCACTGCCTCCATCACGGTACTGAAAAAAAAGCTTCCCATCAGACCTCTTGATAAATACAGGATATGTAACACTTCTCTCAAGAATCCCGATCATTCCTGGAGAGGTAAAATCTCCGATTTCAAAGGGTCTGCTTGATCTGTAATAGATCAGAGGAACATTATGCATGTTGCCGCTGATATGAATGTAGCCGGAATCATCGACTGCCATATCGATATAATTATGGGAATCCCAGCCGGTTGTCGTAGGGAGAGATTTGAATGTCCAGTTCGCAGAATCCTTCTTGCGTCTGGCCACTACCATCTGACGGGTTGTATCGTAAAAGGAAACATATAGAAAATCACCAGCTTCTGTAATAGCAAAGTCTACAGGGTGACCGGCCCAGACTCTGGCGATATCGCTTTTTTCAACCAACTCATAGTCTGCACTGGCTTCTCTACCGCCGAAATGAATAATAAAAAGAAACAGAATGAAACTGAACTGACCAAAGAATGATGCTGCATTCTTATTCATAGCTTTCCTTTGGAATGTTTTATTCAAAGCGTGATTGCTCTTCCAGGTCTGGTATGTGCCTCAGTAATAGTCCTGTTACATAATACAATATGCATTGGGCAAGAGTGAGATAAGCCGGAAGCTTAAGATAGAGGTAGAAAGGATCGAAAAACCTGAAAATGAGTATTCAGCAGCTTAACTCATGGATAAGAGTATATCTCATGTTTTAATATTCTGTTTGAAGACTGGATTTGTGGTTGTCGGCACAGCCTGCCGCACATGCCTTCGCCCCAATACAATTCCCGTAAAACCCAGGAAAACAACTTCAGCACCTGTATAC
>DAOTAZ010000246.1:0-5677 GCA_035382965.1 Chitinispirillaceae bacterium
GTCACGTTGCCGGATCTGTAGTCCTTGATGAAGAAGCGATGAAACAGATCCTTGCAAATCGTTTCCTTTGAATCCTACGTTGTCTCGGAGGTGAAAATGTGACTTAATCAGTTAAATTACAGGGTTACCTCGAAGGTGAAACCGTGACTTAACTCGTTAAATCACGTAGTTATCTCTGAGGAAAAATCTGATAAAAGCTTTTCCAGGAAAAATGTACAGGCGACATTAACCAGGAGGCCGGAAGCGCATTTTCTACTATAATAGTGGATCTGCTTTTTCAGGTCTGAAACCCGGGACATTACTCTACGGTAATTGGTGGAGGTTCCCTTTTCAGTGTGTTTCCTGAAATTGAATTCTATTTGTATTTGATTTTGAAGATCAGGATTATTATCGCGAAAACAAGCGTAACAGAGTTAGCCAGAATAACAGGCCACTCCCCAAGAATTATACCGTATATCAGCCACAGCAGCACGCCAATTGCGAAAAGCAGAAACATTGTAAAGGAAAGATCTCTTGCGGACCGGGTTTTCCAGACTCTCAGAACCTGAGGCACAAAAGAGATGGTTGTGAGTGTTCCTCCCATCAATCCTATAAGCATCTCTATTTTCATTGTATTTCCAGTCCTATTACGTATAAAAGACAAACTCTCTGTATGAGTCTGAAAATATATCCTGTCTTCTTTAGAAAAATCGCCTCTCTATCATATTTATAATGATTCCCTTTTAACTGATGTATTTATTATTTTGAGATGTTAAAATTCCTTTTCTTTCAGGAGAGCGCATGTTTGGCTGTCATTTGGGGAAACTGTTTCAGGTTACTATAGCTGGTGGATCATACCAGGAAGGGCTGACATCTGTAATTCAGGGTGTTCCCCCGGGAATATCTTTAAATGAGCAGGAGATTTATGGTGATCTTTTGTTGAGGAAGCCTGGCGCAGATGAGCTTTCTTCACCTCGTAAGGAGCCGGACCTGCCTGTGATCTACAGTGGTCTCAATGCAGCCGATACAATAGAGGGTGCAGGAAACGAGAACCATACAAACGGCACTCCCTTAACAGTACTGATCCCAAATCTGGACCGTCATTTTATTCATATTAAGCAGTACCAGGATACAAACAGAACACCCCGCCCTGGTCATGCTTCATTTGCATCCTTTATGAAATATGGTCCTGATGATGATGCGATCGGGGCAGGAATTTTCAGCGGTCGATACACATCTGCGATTGTGGCTGCCGGTTATATCGCAAAGAAGATACTGCGTTTATCAGGAATCAACGTGTTCTCTTATGTTAAAGAGATGGGAGGCGTGATCTGCCCTGAGATGAGCCATGATCTGATTCGAGAAAAAGCAGAGAGCTACAAAGAGATGCGCAGGGATTTTGATCCTTTTTATCAGGAGATATATGTAAAGAATCGCATCACCACGTCTATGCGTTTTCTGGAAAAGATGCGGATTTTCTCGGAGATAGAGAAGGAAATCGATGCTATACGGGATAAGGCTCAGATTCCTGACAAAAAAGAGATCAATGAAAAATATGGTGTTCATCATGTCTTGAACTGTCCTGACCTGGAAGTCGCCCAGGCAATGGTTGATGCAGTGAACCGGATTTCTGCCACCGGGGATTCTGCTGGCGGAATAATAGAGGTAATCGCCACAGGAGTTCCTGCAGGGATGGGAGAGCCGGTGTTTGATAAGCTTGATGCAGAGTTAGGGAGAATGCTGGGTATAGCAGCAGTCAAGGGTGTAGAGGTTGGTGCCGGCTTTGCCGTCAAAAACATGACCGGATATCAATCAAATGACAGGATGCACTCAGAAAATGGAAAAATTGTGTTTGATTCCAACAATGCCGGCGGGATTACAGGTGGTCTGGCAACCGGGCAGGATATCATTGCGCGCCTTGCCATAAAGCCGACTCCTACTATCGACAAGAAACAGAATACAATTGACAAGTATACCTTTGAGAATAAGGAGTTGGCGGCAATAACCCGTCGTGATCCCACAATTGTGGCCAGAATCTGGCCGGTTGCGGAGAACTACACTGCCATTGTTCTGCTCGACCAATTGATTGCGCATCTGGGATACCAGGCTTTACGGAGAACGGTTCCGGATTCAGGCAGATAGTTTGTTAAATTTTGGGTACAAAAAAACATGCAATTATAGTATTATTATCATTTAAGCGATTTATTTTGTCTATTGTTTATTAATATAGATATGAACGTATTAAGGAAATTTCCCCACTAAAAACGGAAATGCAGGTAGCAGGAAGGGTAAATATGGGAAAAATCTGGACATTATTGCTGGTTTGCTCTCTTGGCATCTTATCATTTCAGCAAGGGGCTCTCGCACAGTATGATGATTTCGGGGGCGACTTGGATGATTGGAATGATGCCGATCTGGAAGCTTTAGAAAGCGAATTCGATCTGGAAGGGGAATCAACACCTCCCCCTGCTCCGGCAAAGAGTACTCCCGCTCCTGAAAAGCAACCCTCAGTGGAAAAAACCGAGGCACCAAAGCCTGCTGCTGTCACAACTCAGCCGCAGCCTGCCACACCCACACCGAGTTCATCTATAAGCACTACACCTGCTCCGGCGCCCGCACCAGCTCCGGTTTCTACACCTGCGCCCTCTCCGGCACCTTCTCTTTCCATTCCTACTGTTACATCAGGTACTGCTGTTCTGAGAGCCGGGCCTCCTCAGATCCTTATCACAAGACCTGTTTACGCCCCTTACTCAACCGAAGAAAAAACCATGTATATTGCCGCTGTATCTGAAGCTTATTTTCATTTGAAAATTGGTGCACTGCCGGGTATTCAGGTGATATCGCAGGAGAAGATAGCTAACAATGTTCAATACTTCAGAGATTTCTCCCGTCGTATTTCCAGAACTTCCTATATAGATGCAGCAAAGAAACTGGGCGCCACTTATCTGTTTTATCAGGAATATGAACCTCAGGGCAAAAAGGTTAAATTCAATCTGGAGCTTTATTCTATTGCCGAGAACAAAAGGCTAACCTCCAGTACCCAGGAATTTGCTATCCAGGAGATTGAAAACGGATTGTTTGATTGTGTAAACGAGATTGCGACCGCTCTGGTTGGTACTATTCCCTCAGACGTACAGACGATCCTGGCAACTGATGTACTTGGTAAAAATTCAAAGGCGATTGAAACATTTGGAAATCAAATCGTTTCTGTAGGTGATTTTTCCCAGAAAAGAGCGGAAAATGCGGTTAATGGCTTTGAAAAGCTGGTCAATCAGAATTCTCAGATGCATGCAGCAAGGTTTATTACAGCCGCTATCTGCTCCAGAGCAAAGCAGTATGATAAAGCTATTAGTCACCAGAAAAAGCTTATCTCCACTTTTGGCAGTTCATATCCGGCTCTCTACCTGCAGTTAGCTTCATACTATCGTCAGGGCGGCAAATACAATGATGCGCTGGATGCTGCAGAGCAGGCTGTGAGTGAAAATTCGTTGGAACTTCCCGCAAAGGCTGAAATTGCAAGAATTCATGAGGCCAAAGGGGATTTGAGCAGAGCCAAGAGTGAATATCTCTCTGTACTTGAAAAGGGCGGAGAAGATGGAGAAATCTATTTCCAGCTTGCTTTGGTCAGCATTGGTCTTAATGATCTTTCCGGCAGCTCCAGCTATTTATCCAAAGCGGCTTCTGCAGGACGGGAACTGGACAGAGGTGATTATTATGACCTTGGTTTAAGGTATGCAGCTCTGGGGAGCGCAAACGATCAGGCAATAGAGGCGTTCAGAAAAAGTCTTGGTATTCAGCAGGATAATGAAGATGCCTGGAGGCAGATGGCTGAATTGTACTCAAGAATGCGTCAGGACAGTGCAGCAGCAGAATGTTACATAAGCCTCTTCCATATCAATAACGAAGCCTACAAAGATTATCTGCCCAAGGCAGGAATGATGTTTGAAGGGTTGGGGATGACTGAACGCGCCAAAGATGTTTACTCGCTCTTTCTGGCCAGAAGATATACAGATGTGGAAGTTTCTGTGAGACTGGCAAAGATCGAGGTTCAGGAGGGAAATTGTAAGAGAGCTGTTGAGCTTGTTGATGGAATGGACACTCTCCCCTCAGTGGGAATGGAAGTTAAAAGAATAATGGAGCAGTGCGGCCAGCCGGAACGCAGAGTAGTTGTAGCTACCGGAACAGGAGACAAAAAATGGGTTCCTGTTTTTATCTGGAGAGTTGCCTCAGGTGTTCTCACAGCGGGTGCTATAGGAGTAGGGTATTTCTGCGATATGAAGGTAGCTGAAAAATACGATCTATATCAACAGGATAAGGAAAAAGGGAAGGGTGATTATAATAATTATGTTTACATAAATGATCTACACAACCAGATCGAGAAGTGGAAGAATTACCGAAACTATAGCTACATCGGTGCTGGTATTGCAGGATTAAGTTTCGCGGTTTCTATCCCTTTACCCATTATCTTTTCTAATCGTTGAGGTGGATTATGCGAAAGAAAACTGGATTATTGCTGGCTCTCTTATCCCTGTTAATGGTGATGAGTTGTACCGATGTTCCGTTCAATCATCCTCTGGATGCTAAAGGAAGTGATTTCATTGGAAAGAATAACCCGGATTTGCTCCGAGATGATGACGGGAATGGGATACCATATTTTCTCGAGGATGATGACGGAGATGGGATACCAAATTATAAAGACCCGGATAATGATACGATAAAACCGGTGATTACTTTGACCGGTGAATTAACAGTTTATATCAAGGTCAAAGATCCCGAAAAAAAGGTCGAGCTCTATTCCAATATCAAGTCCGGCTACTGCAAAGCGATTGATGATGTGGATGGAGATATCACCAGTGAGATTAAAATCACCCATAATATTTCAGTTTTTATTCCGGGGACATATCAGATGACTTACACAGTCTCGGACAGGGCATTCAATGCTGCTGACCCGGTAATCCGTACTTTTGTGGTAGTCCCTGAATCAGTAGTAGATACTTCCGGCCCGGTGATCAGTCTTTACGGCCCTCCCGAAGTAACAATTTACCAGGGAACGGAATATAAGGAACGCGGAGCAGAAGCTTATGATATCGGTGATGGCCAGCCTTGCGCAGTTACAACAAGTGGAGAAGTAAATACTGCTGTTATTGGAAGGTATGAAATAACATACACTGCAGTGGACTCTAAAGGCAATGTTTCTTCTATAAAGCGTACTGTAGTTGTGCAAGCGGTACATGAAGAAGACAATATTCCGCCAGTTATTACTCTCAATCCACCGGACTCCGTTTTCCTAGAATTGGGTCAAGCATTCGTTGATCCGGGAGCCACAGCAATAGACAACAAAGACGGAAATATTACCAACAAAATCCAGGTAACCAATCCGGTCAAAGTCGACAGTGCTGCAGTTTACTGGGTGATTTACACTGTAACTGATGAGGCCGGTAACTTCACATCAAAACGCAGATACGTAAAGGTGGGTGGTGGAGGCGATTTCACTCCACCGGATCTTACTCTGATTGGTGAAGACTCTATGGCCATAGCAGTTGGAGCAGTTTTTGTTGATCCTGGGTATACAGCCGTTGATGATGTTGATGGGATAATCACCAATCAGGTAAAAAGAGAACCGGATACAATCGACACTAAAGTAGAGGGACTCTATATAATTACCTATACAGTTTCCGATGCTGCAAATAATACTACA
>DAOTAZ010000247.1:0-5648 GCA_035382965.1 Chitinispirillaceae bacterium
GAAAATCCTCGACCTCATGGGACGATCATTATCAAAAAATGCCCGATCTGCCGTTTACTCCGGGAGAATAAGGCTTTCGCCTGGTTTGTACATCTCATCCGGGCAGAAAACCGAGAAACAATAATATCAAATTAGTGGAGCTGACACAGAATGCATTTAAGCCGTTTTTTTCTCCTTTCAATCTTGTTACTTGTCATCTTTTCATTCCTTTCCTCATCAGCACAGGCCGGTTCTACCACAGCTACCACCAGGGTTATCCTCATCGGACTTTCCGATAGTGCGGTTGTCACTGCTGACGGCAACGTAATTACCCATGACATAGGGGGCTGGTATCAGGTTCCTGCTGGAGACGTAAAAATTGAGATAAAAGAAGCAGATGAGCTTGTTTTCTCTACAACTATGCATTTTGTCGCGGGTGAAGACAGCAGAATAATAATGGAATGCAGGATGGGGTGTGCACAGATTAAGATAGACAGCAAACCTTCAGGAGCAAAGCTTGCAATTGACGGGGAAAATTACGGGGTTACTCCTTTTGTCAACAAATACTTCAGGCCCGGAAACAGGACTGTTGAACTTTCATTAAAGGATTACGCTCCATTAAAGCATGGCTTCTCAATTTCACCCGGTCAATCACAGGATCTTGATCTCCAGCTCTCACGTTCACAGGCCTGGAAAGACTCAGTGGCTCAGATCGCACTCAAGCAGAAACGCTCCCGTCAGATGGTTCAGAAAGCGATATTCGGTTTTCTTACAGCAACCTTTGCCGGTGCGGGACTTTACTATGAAATGTATGCAAGATCACAATCTTCAGCGGCTACCATTGAAGCACAGGCTTATGACGCCGCTGCAATTTCAGAAGAATGTACAATTCACAGAAATGCCTATGAAGCGAACCGATCTAATGCCAGAAAAGCAATAGGATTCAGAAATACTCTGATGGGTGTTGCAGGTGGATGTTTAGTGGGGTTTGGTTTGTCTTTTGTCTTCTAGAGGAAAACTGAGGAGAGAGTATTTTAAATGCACGCAGGCTATATGTTTCTTAAAAGTGTATCTGACAAGCGGTTGTTGGTTGTCTTTGTTCTGATAGTAGTTTTCTGTGCGAAGATACCTCCTGAAAAGGCCTGGAATAACCCATTTGATCCCCACGGGACAAATTATCATCCGCCAAAGGTGTTCTCAAAAACCGATACGGTACTTGTAATAAATGACACAGTTATACTGGTTGCAGAGGGTTCTGATGAAAACGGGACAATAGCTGCTTATTGCTGGTCATTTGACAATGGTTCAACCTGGGATACGGTTTCAAACTCTTCTTATAAAACATGGGTGGCCTCTGAAACCGGAGCCAAAACAGTCCTGTTCAGGGCAATTGACAATGATGGCCTGGCTTCCTCAATTGACAGCTTTAAGATTATGGTTCACAGTTATGCTCCTGTACTTACACCTGTATCAGATATGACTGCAGGGCAGCGGGAGATTGTGTCTGTAAGTTTTCAGGCATCTGATACTGTGGGTAATCTGATAAAATATTACATCAAAACCGGCAATTCTTCAGGATGGAGTGACAGTTCCGATTCTCCCCGGTTTGATATTTCCAATCCCGAAGGTGGGCCTCTGAAAGTTTTCTGGGCCGTTATGGATGATGATTACAATGTGGTTACAGACAGTTTCACCATCTTTTTTAACCGTGGTCCGGATACCGCGGCAATTAATCCTGCGGGTGCATTTCAGGCTTTCGATTACAATGAGTGCCTGGGATCTTTACCTCTGAGTTTTTACGGTACGGATCCGGATGGCGATACAGATACTCTTCATTACACTCTTTTTATCGGTACAGGTACAGGGACACTTTCCGAGCTTTACAGCGGAAGAGAAACGGAGTTTGTCGCCAGCGGATTGCCTCCATCAACATCCTGTGACTGGAAACTGCGTGTAAAGGATCTTTTCGGAGACAGTATTGAAGTCAGCGGCAGTTTTGTCACACCTGATTTCCCGGGCGGACCATCAGGAATGAAGTTTGTCAGATCCAAGGGTGCGAGTTTCAACATGGGACAGGATGAATTCGCGGATCACGAAAAACCTGTTCATTCTGTTTCATTCAGCTATCATTTCTGGATCGATTCCACCGAAGTTACATCAGAGAATTTTGCTGCCCTGGTTGGCACATCACCATCAGAAAATGGCAGTATCCCAATAACCGGAATCTCCTGGTTTGATGCTGCTTATTACTGTAATGCTCGCAGCAAGAGAGATGCTTTGGATACTGTTTACATTTATACGAGTATTAGCGGAACTGTTGGCGAAAACTGCGTAATGGAAGGCCTGTCAATTAATATGGATGCCGGAGGATACAGGCTTCCTACAGAAGCGGAATGGGAGTATGCATGCAGATCCGGAAAAACTTCCCTTTTTTACTGGGGGAACAACCCGCTTATCGCTGCAGACTATGCCTGGATCAAATCAAACAGTTCAAATACGGCTCATCCGGTTGCCCAGAAAAAGCCAAATTCATTCAGACTTTATGATATGGCAGGAAACGTATGGGAATGGTGTAATGATTGGTTTGATGCTGCATACTATTCTGTAAGTCCCTCTGCTGATCCTGCAGGCCCGGATTCGGGTCTGGAGCGTGTGATCAGGGGAGGAAGCTGGATGCACAGCGATTATTTTGCTCAATCAGGTACACGTAGTAAAATGCCGCCTGCAAACGGCAATGCTACTATAGGGTTCAGGGTTGTTCTTCAGGTGAGATAGAGATCTGAGGGCAGAATTAGCGGGGAGTGGAAATGAAGCCCGGCAGCGAATTGTTGATCTTGTTACTTGCTCAAGAACGATCCTCTGTTACAATGATTTCCCTCCGTTAAAAGCCTCTCAACACAGGAGTAAATATGGCCTTTAATCCCGGATGCGGGACAAATATCTCGCACTGGCTCAGTCAGAGTGAAAAAAGAGGAAAGCAGCGTATAGACTGGTTTATCCGTGAGGATGTATCCAGAATAGCTGATATGGGTTTCAACCATATCCGTATTCCAATTGATGAAGTGCAGATGTGGAAGGAAGACGGAAGTGTTGACAATGAATCATTCGACCTTCTGAACAGCTCAATTTACTGGTGCGAAAGGGAGGAGCTTAAAGCGATTGTCGATCTTCATATCCTGCGTACCCACTATTTCAATGACAGGAGCGTGTCCACTCTTTTTACAGATCCGGATGAAATGGAAAGGTTTACCGGCCTTTGGAGAAGTATTTCAAGGGAGACCGGGTTCTGGTCAGAGAAGATTCTTGCCTATGAGATTCTTAATGAACCTGTTGCTCCGGATAATGAGGATTGGAACAGAGTCTGCAATTATGTTTTCAAGGCATTAAGAGAGGTCCAGCCGGAGAGGACTATTCTTTTGGGATCAAATAATTGCTGCTCAGTGGACACTTTCGATGCACTAAGAGTCCCGGATGATAAAAATATCATCCTGACATTTCATTTTTATCACCCTATGTTGCTGACTCATTATACAGCGCCATGGTGGGAGGGAGGCGTCTACCAGGGACCGGTCAGATATCCCGGAAAAACTATACCTGAAGAGGAAATTGAAAAAATTCCGAGTCCGCTAAAAGAGATGCTCAAGGAGATGAACGAATATTGCGACCGGGGTGTCATGCTGGAAAAATTATCAAAACCGCTTTCGGTTGCTAAAGATAAAAACCTTCATCTTTACTGTGGTGAATTTGGCTGCTATAAAAAAGTGCCGGAAAAAGAGAGACATGCCTGGTACAGAGATTTTATTTCTATTTTAAAGGAACAGGGCATAT
Source organism: Chitinispirillaceae bacterium (assembly GCA_035382965.1). Classification (GTDB taxonomy): domain Bacteria; phylum Fibrobacterota; class Chitinivibrionia; order Chitinivibrionales; family Chitinispirillaceae; genus JAAYIG01. The sequence continues at coordinate 3,808 of DAOTAZ010000247.1, forward strand.
CCTATGCCAACTGGGATTACAGAGGTGATTTCGGGATTCTGGACCAGTGCAGAAAAGAAACTAACATAGCGGGAATGAAACTTTGTTGATGAAGTCTGTAAGTGGTAAAACTTGAGGATTCATTACTGGTTACTTAGACTTGTTTCCAGCGTGCATTAAGGGTATAATTCTATAAAAGAGCTGGTTAAATGTTTTTGGCCACTCTGCTCTCACAAGTGACTAATTTGGCTGGGGGGTTATATGAGAGTAAGAGTGTTAATCGCTTTACTCATATTTCTAATCTCAACCTGTTTGACTTCATGCTATAAAGGCTTGCTGAAAAGCAGTGCTAATAGCGGGAAAGCCACATATCTGCTTTGCTCTGTTCGGGAAAGTGAGCTTCCGCCAACCAACGCGCAGCGTTTCGGTTTTTTCTCCAGTACACTATGGCAGAATTATGAGGAAAACCTGAGGAGCGAAATAGCAGTGTTCGGGGCAACTCCCGGATATGTTCTCTGGTATCTTCAAATGGGAGATGATTTTCCGGTACATATCGCTGAGCACAATAAAAAGCTTGGAATCTATACAGTTATCAATCAGGATATTGCCTCTGTTGAGTTTACTCCTGAGAAAAATGAACAGCTTCTGAAAGAGATCGTCGATGGGAAATGGGATGATTACCTGCGAAGATTCGCCCGTCATGCCCGTGATCTGGATTACAAGGTGTACTATCGTTTTGGATACGAAATGAACGGGGACTGGTTCTCCTGGGGACAGAAAAAAAGATTGTTTGTCACTGCGTGGCGCCATGCCTGGAAAATCTTCAAGAAAGAGAAAGCAGACAATGTGGAGTGGGTTTTCAGTCCATCGGTGGTATGGGGAGATATGACATTCGAAAAAGACATTCTTCCTTACTACCCGGGGTATGAATATGTAGATATAGTTGCCCTTGATGGGTATAATTTTGGTGACAACCACACTAAGTATCATCAATGGGAATCCTTTTACGATGTCTATTCCGGTTCAATTGCCGGTTTAATGAATTTTGGTAAGCCCATGTGGATTGCTGAGATAGGATGCCCAAGCGATCCTCGCAGATATCAGTGGCTCCGCGATTTTCTGGAGTTTTTCGATACAAATGGATGCTTTGAGGTGTTTTTCTGGTTCAATGAAAACAAAGCGGGGGAGCCTAATTTTCGCATTGATGGCGATGATGCCTCGCTTCTGGTTTTCAGGGAGTGGGTCCAGAAAATCAACCGCAAATCAAAAGTATCGGATGAGATAGCGGGATTGGAAACATCTAAATTAAATTTGATACCCTGACAGATTCTCGGGATCTGCTAAACAGCCTCTTTTCCCTGGATTACATGCTTTGAAAGGAATTCCTGTGCTGCTTTATAGCCCTCCATGAGCTATTTTTTCTACCCTGATTGTTTGGTTAATAAGGTTCCATTGGTTTCAAATAGTGATAAAGAGTCTGAAATTTCCTCTTTGCATCTAAATACCATTTATAGTCCCGGATCAGTTCTCAGTGGCAATCTTCAGCGAACAAGAGATTCACAAAATCGCTTTCGGGCCTGTTATTGAAAATGGCAGGCGGTGCTTTGAAAAGAAGTGTGTCTCCGGACTGCACTTCTCCGGAGATGATATCATTGCCGGAGTAAAGGGGGAGAGGCTTTTCAGAGTCGTAATAAGCAGGGAAAATGGTGTCCTAAGGTTTGACTGTAACTGCGGGTTTTCCCTTGGCGGGGCATGTGAACATGTTATAGCGGTAATGATTGCTGCAAACTCTTCAAATGCCATTCAAACTGGTATTGACTGGAACTCACTGGAGGAAGATAGCTCAGGAAATCAGGAGATTT
>DAOTAZ010000248.1:0-5621 GCA_035382965.1 Chitinispirillaceae bacterium
TTGTTTTTTTTTTCGGGCTCTTCCTTTATTTGCAGGTGATGCTGTAAAGATAGAGATTACACGGGATACAATTTTACAGCAGAGTATCGAGATTCCTTTCGGGACTACACTGGTCATAGCGCCGGGAGTGAAAGTACTGTTTGAGGGGTATCATGTTCTGCGTGTCAATGGATTGATCATTGCAGAAGGTACTCCGTCTGAGCCTGTACTTTTTTCGGGCGTGGACCGTGAAACCTTATCGCGTGAAAAACCAGTCTGGAAGGGAATCGAGATTGTGGGGAAGAATGCGCACGGGCATTTCAGAAACTGCCGTTTCGAAGGAGCTTACAGAAACCTGATCTGGGAATCCAGTCCCTCTTTTGATTCCTGTCAATTCACCGGAAATCATTATGGCCTTTACTGCACAAAGAAAGCGGCTCCTCCTGTACAGAACTGCAGGTTCAATCGGAATACCTATGGTATTGCGGTGGATTTCGCCTCTCCGCTTCTTTCCGGAAACATCATAACTGAAAACAATGTCGGCCTTCATCTACAATTAAGTTCCAGTGTGCTTGCGGGTAAAAACCTTATCACTGGAAATGGTAAAGATATTCACACAGAATCGGCGTTTGGGCCAAACAACAACTTCATGTCAATGCAGCGGATGTGGGACATGATGCGTCAGTTGTTTTAGCTTCCGGAGGTTTTTGTTTATGGCTTTTATTATCGCAGTATTGCTCATTATTCTTGGAATCGTTCTTTTTTCCTATCCCCCAAACAGAAGTGTTCCCAATCCAAAACTGACCGGAATTGTGGCGGTTCTTTCCGGAACGGCTCTTATTATCTATAAAGCGATTGTTGTTATCCCCGCGGGTCATGTGGGAGTCGTGGATTTTTTCGGTAATGTTTCAAAAAATGTTCTGAAGCCTGGTATCAATCTGGTCAATCCCTTTGCGAAAGTTATTAAAATGAGCATAAAAACCAGGGAGATAAAGGAGGAGACCAGTGTTCCGACTCAGGAAGGTCTCTCGCTTAATCTTGAAGTCAGTCTGCTCTATCATCTTGATCCTGAGGCGGCTCCGGAGGTTTACAAAACAGTCGGTGCGATTTACGAAGAGATAATCCTTGTTCCGCAGTTTCGTTCGGCTATCCGGACTGTCACCTCAAACTATGAAGCCAAGGCTCTTTACACGTCTGTAAGAGAGATACTTGCCACCGGAATAGCGGAGGAACTGAAAAAAATCGTTGAATCCCGTGGAATAGTTGTAGAAAGTACACCTTTACGGAACATACAACTTCCTCCTAAAGTCGCTGATGCCATCGAGGAGAAACTCCGTGCAGAGCAGGAAAGCCAGCGTATGCAGTTTGTGCTCGAAAAAGAGAAGCTGGAAGCTGAACGTAAGAGAATCGAAGCACAGGGTATAGCTGATTTCCAGAAGATAGTTTCTGAGGGAATAAACAGGGAGCTGCTCCAGTGGAAGGGTATCGAGGCCACAGAGAAGCTTGCCAACTCTTCAAATGCCAAGGTTGTGATTGTAGGCGGCAAGGATGGGCTGCCGTTGATCATGAATACAGAAAAGTAAAGTTGTATCCGGGCGGTATATCACTTCGATACTGATTCTGCAACCGGAAGGATAGGTGAGCCGGATTTGTCCATCTCAAGAATCAGCATCCCTCCGATTATTCCGAACCTGTTATTGCTGACTCTATATCGCCTGTATCCTGCAGCATCTCTGGGTAGTCCCTTGAGGCGGCCTGTCAGTTTTCCGCTCTTTATCACTTCTGTTCGAAGATAATCGTTTTTTCGCCATCTGGTGTCAGGATCGTGTATGATCATGCAGTTCGGGTCATCCTTTTTTCCATCATGGCCGTAACCTACAAGTGCTACCCAGTGTCCGCCATTTCTACGGTACTCATCTCTGTTCCTGTCGTAGTGGTACCAGCCGATATTGAAGAGCACAGCTTTGTTCTGGTACAACGCTTCCCGGGCGGTTTTCATGTCACAAATTGCGATACTGGTCTTGAACTCATTGGGAACATCTCTGAATCCATAAAACTTTATCTTTACAGAATTGTAACCGTGGTCGGCCAGGAATTTTTTCAATCCCGATGAAATATCTGCTGGGCTGGAGCCATGAGAGCCTGTGTTGATATATCGTGATGAGCCGATTTTCCTGATCAGATTGTACTGGTCCCTTTTGCTGTCACCTGAATTATCAAGAAGTCTGGGGTAGCCATTGAGTCCGTACCAGAAAAGGAAATTAGAGATAGAGACGGGACCGCAATAAAGGGCACCTTTATCAGGGAAGCCGCCGAAAGTGTTGTCGCGCTGGTAATAATCAGGAATTGAATCGATAAGTAAGACATATTTCTCAGGGATTATTTCTCCGGCCTGAAGCAAAACAGGGCTGGAGATAAAGATAATGGCTATGATAATAAAAACAGGAATCAGTTTCTTCATATTTTAAATTCAGCAGTATTTATTTCACTTGACTAAAAGGTAAATAGTATTATAAATACACCGGTGCATGTTGTCCGGATCGGGTTGGTATCGGAATCGAAAGGTGAATACGATTATGGAAAACAAATCTTTTCTCTGATTGTCTTATTGATTTCACGCGGAGGTGCGGAGAGGAGAGAAAGACAAATGAGTAGGAATCACAGTTCAAGACTGTTTCAGATTAATCAGACAAATCAGTTTAATCAGTTTAATCAGTTTAATCAGTGGTCTCTTTTATCCAGCCCAGGTAATCCGTATTTCCACCGGATATTGGAATGGCAACTATACAGGGGCAGGTGTAAGTATGGAGTGATTTAACTCTGTCGGTCAGTTTCTCAAGAAGACTGTTTCTTGTTTTGGCGATAAGGATCGCCTCATTGTCCTCGTTTATGGCTCCTTCCCACCAGTAAATTGATTGCATCCCGTCGATGATATTGACACAAGCAGCGAGCCTCTCCTCTACAAGAGTTTTGCCAATGAGACGGGCCTGCTGTTTATCTTTGGTAGTGATATAAACCAAGATCAACTCCAAGTGGATACCTCCTCATGTGAGGGAAAATACTGAGAGTGAATTAAAACTTCAATTCTGAGCTCTTAATAACCCACACTCCTACGGAGATTCTGTAATAATTGACAGAATTCGTGGATTGCAGAACAGAGTTAGAGCGGAGATTGTCAGGAAATTTTTAGTTCCTGTTCGTGAACGATTTTGCCCAGTGCTTTCATTGGTACCGGTTTTTCGAAAAAAACAGCATCCATAGCCTGAAGTTTTTCTTCCGCGATTTCAGTAACATAACCTGAAATCAGGATTTTTTTAACCTCCGGTCCCAATCCCTCCATTAACTGGATTCCATTGTATTTGGGCATTTTGTAGTCGGTAATCAGGACATCTATCTTGTGTTTTGAAAGAAAATACTTGGCTTCCATGGAATCGTTAAAAGTATGGATATTGCTGTTTGTAGTTGCACACTGCACAAAAGTCTTCAACAGCTCAGTGATCTGAACTTCATCATCAACAATAACTATTTCCAATCTCTTTCCCATTAAGCCCTTCTTAAAGATTTCTATAAATAATCATTCTATCATTTATGTTTTTTGTTTGCAAGTTATTTGTTCCAGTTTTCAGAAGATCTGAAATGGTAATGGATTTATTACTGTCAATGATAGCTGCTTTTGGACAGGACAATACAGGTATGGAACATATCAGGCTCTGTGTCTTATTCTCTATGGTTTAAGTGTGGACAATTCAGATACAAATAAGAATAATTAATATCTTTTTTTGTTTGAAATCAAGGAAATTTCACAATCCGAGATAATTCTGGCTGGAATATTTACAAGCATTCTTTGTTCCAGTTTTCAGAGTTGTCCAGGGCGGGGTCGGTTTTCATCAAATTACCTCTGAGATGAAACAGTGACTTAAGCCCTTAAGTCATCGATTCACCTGTGAGGTGAATAAGAATTTACCCCTAATTAATATGCAGTGCTTGATTTCCAGAGAGGTATATTGTATTTCAATACCAGGATGACAATCCGAAGCTTCTTCTCATTTTTCTCACATTTCGATTCTTACAGACTGGTACAAAGTTTTGCATCCATGATTATAGGGGGGCATGATGCCTGATAAGATTTTTCACGCTTTAGTATTGAATTTTCACCAACCATCAGGGAATCTGGAAGGATTGCTTGCAGAAAACGAGTGGGAAGCCAAGGAAATTCTATGGACACTGGACAGGGTTCCAAGGACATTGTGGAACTATGAGGAGATTGCCAGAGTCCATCTCTCACTCTCCGGCACTCTCCTGGAAACCCTCTCCTCACCGGGTTTTCAGAGCAGGGTCTATGGCGTGGTGAAATGTGGAAAGATGCTTTGGCACTATCAGAACACCAGAATCATCGAAATCCTGGGTACCGGCTATTACCATCCTGTTTTGCCTCTTGTTCCACCAAAGGACAGAGAGGAACACTGCATTCGCTGGCAGGGTATCGCCCGACATCTTTTCTGGCGACTGGAATTTCCCGGATTCTGGCCTCCTGAAATGGGATTTTGCATGGAGATGATACCCATGCTGCGCAGACTTGGGTACAGGTATGTTTTTGTAGATAGTGAGAATGTGGAGCCGCTCGATGAGATGTCCTGGCAGGAAACCCGCTACCGTCCTCATTTCGCCAGATATGGTGATGATGAAATCATTGTAATAGTAAGGGATAGAGAGCTTTCTGATGCGCAGCTTTCGGGAATGGATCTGGGCTGGTTTGAAAAAGAGGTAAAGGAGCGGACAAAATGGTGTGATTTTCCTCCTCTGGTGACTACCTGTACTGATGGTGACAACGGAGGATGGTTTAGAAACACCAATAAACAGAGTAATTTCTGGAATTACTTCTATATGGATCTGCTGGAAAATGTGAAAAACGGCACTTCACCGATCTCTCCGGTATTCATCAATGATTACCTCAACCAATTCGGAGCGTCAAAGAGGGTTAATGTAAAGACCGCTGCCTGGAACACAGGGTGGCACAATGGGAAAGATTTTGTGCAGTGGACTGGTTCTCAGGCGCAAAAAGATGCTCTAAAGCGAGTAGCGGAGGTAAGTGGTCGATATCATGATTTAAAGGCAAGCTTATCTCCGGAGGCTGCAAATGAAATCTACTGGCATATCCTGAGGGCTCAGACAAGCTGCAATTTTTTCTGGGGTGAGGCCTGGGTCTATAAGTGTCATCAGGACCTGGATGAAGCAGAGGGCTTGATGAAGGATATGGAGAAAATGCAGCCGTTGGAAAGTCATGCCTGACAGACAGTTACATTTGTAATCAGATACAGAAGTCTTATTTTGTTACTGAAATTACAACTGCTATGATGTTATAATTTTTCTTCAAAACCTGCTGGTTTCCTGAGACGCCGGCAGGCTGTTCCCATCAATTTAAAATTATTAACAATTCAAGGGGTATGGAATGAAACCGATAGGAAATTTTCCTGATCAGATAGATGGATTGCCCAATATATGCGGCCTGGAGTGTAATCTGAAGGAATTGATCAATTCAGCAGCCGATAAACCGGTGTTCCTTAATGAGAGCAGAATCCCTTTTCAGCGTATAAAGAGTGCCTGTGCCATCGCTCTTCACATGCACCAGCCTCTTATTCCTG
>DAOTAZ010000249.1:0-5546 GCA_035382965.1 Chitinispirillaceae bacterium
ATATATCCGAGGGGGATGCGAAACGGGTAGACAGTTCATCATTCTGAGTATCTGACTTCCCTATGTAAATGTCCCAGCCCTCCAGAGTATAATGTCTGTAAGGTGTTTTCTCTTTCTTCAGATTTTCTCCGGGAAGATAGCCGGAAAGGAATTCAGTGAGTCTCTTTTCCAGAGCAGCCCGTCTGTTCTCATCCGGCTGCTTGTTGTATTGCTCTATTTCCGTTTCGATTTCCCTGAGTATCCGCATCTCCTCCAGGGTCATTTCCACTTTTTTCGAGTTTGCCGATTCGCCTCTTTTTGAACGTTTTGCCTTCTTGAAATACAGTTGAGCGTTCTCCCTGGAATCAAGCTTTGGATTCAGGGAAACACTTTCTACCGTTTTGCTGTGAATATTTGTGATTTTTGCCTCTGAGAGGCCCCGGCTCAAAGGCGGTGAGATTGCCAGAAGAGAATCTCCGATCTGCTTATACCACAATTGCATTCTGCTTTCTTTGAGCTCTTCCTCCTGTTTTTCCAGCTTTCTGGAGAGTTTTTGTGATACAGACCTGAATTTCCTGAGCAGAGTATCAAAGTGCTCTGTGTCTGACCGTTCTGTACCGTTCATCCTGCAATATCCTCCTTGACAGTACTACTATTCAGTGATACAATTAAAATAGAATTAATGCAGGAAACTGACGAATCAGAAAATCCCGCCGTCAGCGTACCGGAGAAGAGGGGGCGCTTTCGGAAAGCGGGAGGAGAAAAAATGGTTAAAACGTTAACTGTCAGATGCCCACACTGTAACCAGGTAGCAGACATTTTTCTCAGCACGAATGCTTCTGTTATCATTCTGAATTGCCCAACCTGCTTTTCACCGATCATGTATTTTGAAGACAGGATTTTCCTGCTCTCCAAAAACCAGGTGGATGCCATAAAGGACAACACTACAAACGCCTCTATTCTCAAAATGCTCGACAGAATCGCTCATTCCGAGCGTAAAGTTAACAGAACAGCAGGCAAGATGACGGAGGTGCGGACTGCGAAAGCCTGTCGGACACCTCATTTATCAGTCGTTCCTTCGAAAGACAAGCGTGAAAAATATATCTGTGATGACGATATAACCAATCTGAAGATAGAACTGGCACTCTGCACAGATTCAAAGGATTTCATCGATTCTCTTTGAGATATTTCAGATCAGGTAAAAAAACACAGGGCCAGAGTGAATCCGGCCCTTTTTTATTTTTCGCCATTTAAATCAAGCCAATCCTGATTATAATAACCAAGCTCTCATCTCTGGCCACACATTATATTTCAGATATCTCCTGCATAAGAGGACACCATTGGATCTTAAATACCAGAAATATGATTTTACCCCGGTTTTAGGCTGGTCCATAAGCCGCTTCGAGATGTTTGATAAATGTAAGCGGCAGTATTTCTATAACTATTATTCCAGGTTTGTCCCTGATGTCCCCCAGTATAAAATGACCTGGTATAAGGAGCTTACAAGTGTTGCGCTTGAAATCGGGAATGTGGTTCATGATGTACTCGAAAAATTCCTGAAAAGGCTTCAGGTAAGTATTACAGATATCGATGAGGAAAGGTTTTTTCAATACGCCAGGTCTTTAACTGAACAGTATTTTTCCGGGAAAACATTTATCGAGAAGTACTATGGCTATTGTGAAACAATTGACATGGCCAGAGTTCATGAAAAAATCGCAACCTGTCTTAATAACTTCATAAAAAGCCCCTCCTACAGTTGGATCTATATGATCGCAGTGAGGAGTGTAAAAAACTGGATGATAGAACCGGAGGGTTATGGCGAGACACGTCTTCAGGGGCTTAAGGCCTACTGCAAGATGGATTTCCTGCTGCCGGTTGATAATGACATCTATATTCTCGACTGGAAAACAGGAGCAAGGGATGAGTCAAAGCATGGCCGCCAGTTGATAGGGTATGCTGCTGCGGCCAACAGCAATTTCGGTATCCCCTGGGATCATATTTTCCCCAGGATCATCTATTTATATCCGGAATACAGTGAACTTGAGATCAAATACGATCAGAATTCCTTCGATGAATTTTTCAGCGTGATTAAAAGCCAGACAGAGCAGATGTATGCTTTTTGCAAAGACGTTGAAAAGAATATTCCTCTGCCTTTGGAGAATTTTGAAATGACGGTTTCGCCGACAACCTGCAGGAACTGCAATTTCCAGGGGCTTTGTTTTCCGGAGAGAGCAGGGACGAGGAAAAAGGAGGAAATCGCTTTTCCCTGTCCCGGTCAATAATCCTTAAATCTTTTCAGACAATTCCGTTGTCGCTTCAGGAGAGTCTTCCTCGAAAGGTTCCACCTTTCTTCCTTGCCTTAAAGCTTCGGCCTGAAGTTCTTCAACACTCGACATAGGCTCGTCCAGGTGAAGCATCATGAACTCAGCATCATCGGCAAGTTCACAATCAGGAGCGTTCTTTAGAACCCATTTGTAGTTAGCTTCTGCCAGATCCGGTTTATCGAGGTACTCATCGTAAATAAAACCGATCATGAAGAATGTGTTGCATTTCTTGCTTTCATCGGCACCCATCAGAAGGTATTTACGATAATTGGATATAGCCAGAGAATAAAGCTGTTTTTCCATCTGAAGTTTTGCCAGCTCTCCGAAAGCTCTCCTGCCTTCCATAACAAAAGAAAATTCGTTGCTCAGTGTGTTGTAAATCCGCTCCGCTTCATCAACACTCCCTGTATCCCTGAGAGAATCAGCTTTTCTCAGGAGTGCAGCAGGATCCTTGTCCTTTTCATCACGGAGGTCGTTCTGGGTGAATTGTATCGATGCTTTGCTTCTGATCTGGAAGATCATGCTATCAAGGAGGTTCCCTACCTGTGTTTCAAGAAGCTTTGTCATTTTTCTGCTGAATGCCTGAGTATCGGGTTCAGTTGTACTGTAATCATCGTATAAAGCATAGATCACCATTGAAGAGTCAATTTTCGCCATAGATTTTGCAACAGGAACGAGCTTTTCCTCTACATACCGGTTAACCACTTCCAGCTTCCATGCCCATTTCATCATGGATTTCATCTCAGGTGTGGATACAAGACCGGTTTTTTCTGCCTGCTGAGAAAAAAGCTTCCACTTCAGGAGCCATTCCACAAGTTCCTTTTTACCGTGGGGATTATCATAATAGGAAACACGTTCCTCTGGCAGCCAGCTTGTTATCACATCCAGGTCTTCAGGAGTGATCTCTTTGCCTTCCCCGAAGAAATCATCCAGAGAATCAGGATAATTGCTTCCGTATGATTCCTCGTAGAGTTTTTTCATGAAGAAAGCAGAGACATTGCTTCTTACTGTATAGAGCCATTCTCTGTCGATTTCACTCTGGTCAGGAAGTGAATCGCCGAATCTGGAAAGGAAAAGAGAATCCGGTTTGTATTTCTGAAGGAAGATTTTCTCGATTATGTTACCTTTTACAAACGAGAGATCCTCGTAATAGGTAGAGTCTTTGCCGGTGGAATCCGTGACTGTTTTCTTGAAAGATTCCTTATTGGTCTGATAGTAATTTTCGATCTCTTTCTCTGTAGCACCCAGGTTCTGTACCAGTATCTCGGTAACATAGACCTGAGCAGGGTAGTATCTTTTTTTCCATTTCCAGTCATTGCTTGAAAGGATGCTTTTCTTCGGGAAACTCCGTTTAATTTTGGAGAAAACTGCCTCGGTTTCGAGCATGAATGTGATCTGGGAGCGTTGTCCGGGGAAATACTGGTTCATGCCTGCCGGATACATCCGCATTACTTTCCTGAAGCTCTCGAACTGTTCACGGTCGACACTTTTTCCACCTATTGTGGCAAGTGTGTCGTTGTCTGTCTTTTTACTGCAGAAGAAAAGGACAGAAACGGTAAGAAGAATACTCAACAGAAATCTCATAGTTAACCTCTACGGATAATGATGGTTAAAATGGAGTTAATCCAGAGCTGCGATTGCCTCATCGAGCTCATCATATATCTCAAGCAGCGATGTCGCGCCGATAATTTCAATAATCTCATAAACGTTTTCATTGATATTTGCAATTTTGAAACTGCCGCCCTTTTCTTTGGCGGACTTGCTGAAATGGAGAAGAATTCCAAGACCGGTACTGTTGACATAACGGAGCTTTTGGAAATCAGCCACCAGGTTATTTATGCCCTCATTTAACAGGCTGCAGACTTTCTCCAGCACTGTTTCCACATTGGTTGCATCAAGGTCACCGATAAAGCGGATGAGTTTGGCATTAGCCTTGCCCCGGATATCCTCGTAAACCAGATCAATTTGAGACTCCATACACTATTCCTCTCTTACTTTTTTAATATGAACGCTGGTACCCTTCTCAGAGCAATCCACCGTCAATTCATCTGTGAGCATCTTAATAAGCGCTAACCCTCTCCCTCGCTTATTATCAGATTGTACCTCCTGGCCACCCTCTCTGGGTTTCAGGAGTGCCTTCAGAGAATCCATCTTATCGGGGTCACTCATATTGATAACATCGAGTTCTATCTTCTTTGGGTCGATATTCATCTTCAGATCAACTTTTTGATCATTGCCCTGTTTGCCGTGCTCCACCGCGTTATTGCAGACCTCATCAACGATGGTTTCGATCCGGAATGAATCCTTATTGCTGTATCCCTTAAACTTTGCGATGCGGCTTATTAACTGGCGCAGGGGAGGGACTATCTCCAGATATGGCGGAAATGTTACATGAACCATTTCCGGATTCCTTTCAATCTGCCATTTATAAGCATTGAGAGCTGAGCGGTTATCACTGAAAATCCGGAAAATCTTTGTGGCACCCATCAGATTCAGTTTTGTCCTGATCTCAATCTTCAAACCTGCCAAAACCAGGTCTCCGCCCTTCTCCACAAGCCGCTTTCTTGCACCCATCAACTCTCCAAGAGCAGCGGAAGAGATCAAAGAGACCTCAGTCATATCAGCGATAGCGAAATTCCTGTTAAATGATTCCAGTTTGTTAAAAGAATCGCTGATCTCACTGATACTGTCGGAATTTAACTCACCTGAGAAATGCAGAATAACTGCATTCTGGGTAGTTTTAACTTCCTTGATGTTAATTCGCATCATTTTCTCTCTTTAAATATAAAGCTAATCCTGTCAGATATCTTCCCGTTTTCGGACAACATGTACAGATGTCAGATTGTTTTTATCGATCGAAACATCCAGACTCTCCGAGAGCATCCGAACTATCTCCAAACCCAGACCTCGCTTCAGTTCTTCTGCATTCGTTACATCAGCAGTCTTCAATGCTGCCTGAAGCTTCTCCACATGGATTTTTTCCCCTCCCTGATCTTTTATGGTAAACTCTATACGGTCCTGGAGAAGTGAGCAGATAAGTTCGACTTCAGAATCCTCTCTGTCACAACCATATGTAACAGCATTATTGCAGATCTCATCAACAATGATCTCTGACCTGTACGCAAACTTCTGGGAAAAACCAGAAACCTGCAACAGTTCTGAAACGAATTTTCTGACTGCCGGAATATACTCTAGGTCTCCTGGAAAACGCAGCACTACATCGAATGGAAATTTGAGGTTCAT
>DAOTAZ010000250.1:0-5536 GCA_035382965.1 Chitinispirillaceae bacterium
CGATTGTTGCGGCAAGCATTCCGGACGGCACATTGAAATTGTATGCTCTCATTATCTCTTTTGCGTCGGTTTCACTGATCTCAAAAACGCCCATGTCAATACTTCTGCTAATGATCCTGGTTACCGGGATTTTATTAACAGCAAAGCGCTGGACAACCCTCACAGGACGGGATTTGTATCTGCTGAAATTCACCATCTCCCTCATCGCCCTGGCTGCTCTTTCAGGTATTCCATACTGAGGAACCCTGTTCTCCCTGAGAATCTTTATTCCCTTTTCGACAATATCCGCGCCCATGAAACAGGCAAACACCGGTTTGGAGTACTTTCGACAAACCTCAACTACAACCTGTGCGGTTTTTTCAACCTCTGTCATTGTCTGTGGTGTCAGAATTACAATAAGCCCGTCAACTGAATCACTTTGCAAAAGCAGCTCTGCTGCTTTCCCGTAAAGTTCCCCTCCTGCATCCCCCAGCACATCAACCGGATTGGCGACAGAACCAGCAGACGGAAGTATCTTTCTCAGTGCCTCTGTAGTGGCTTCATCAAGCGTTGCCATCTTCAGCCCTTCCATCTCTATTGCATCCGTCATCATGATCCCTGGCCCGCCTGCATTTGTCACCACACTTATTCTGTTTCCCGTGGGAAGCGGCTGATAAGCCAATGCTGATGAAATGTCAAACAACTGTTCTATTGAATCTACCCTTATAACACCAGCCCTCTCAAAAGCACTGGCATAAGCACTGTCTGAACCGGCAAGACTTCCGGTATGCGATGATGCTGCCCTGGCTCCTCCGGATGTCCTCCCTGCCTTCAGGATAACTATGGGCTTGGTTTTATTTACTCTTTCAGCAACTTTCATGAACTCCTGGCCACGGGTAATATCCTCAAGGTACGCGGCTATTACCCTGGTATGGGAATCCTTCTGCAACTCATGGAGAAAATCTACCTCGTCAAGTGTTGCCTTGTTCCCAAGTGACGCCAGAACAGAGAATCCTATTCCATTACTTGCGGCTGTATCCTGAATCGCTGCAATGAGTGCCCCGGATTGAGAGATCATGGCTATAGGGCCGGCCTTATCCAGAGGCTGACCAAAAGCAGCATTAAGCCTGTGCCAGGGATTTATCAGCCCCAGACAGTTTGGCCCCATCAGAGTCATACTATTTTCGCGGGCAATCTGCTGAATCTGCCTCTGAAGGTTTCTCCCCTCCTCTCCTGTTTCCGCAAAACCGGCCGTAATGACTATAACAGCTTGTATATTCTTCTCAGCACATTGCTTAAGAACAGGAATCACAAGATCCCTTTTGATGACTATTACCGCCAGATCGACCTCTCCGGGGATAGCACCAAGAGACGGGTAACACTTTTTCCCGTTTATCACATCTGCTTTGGGGTTGACTGGATAGATCGCTCCCTCATATCCCCCGTCGATAATGTTAACAAGAACATTGTTTCCCACCTTTGCCGGATCAGCAGAGGCTCCTACTACAGCTACAGATTTTGGTCTGAGAAATTTTTCGAAGCTCATGGAGGGTTCCTTTCGCGATTTTGCAAATCGGAAAATTCAGTCACAAAGATCTGATTTTGGAATACAGCTTCGGAAAAAAATGAAAAAAAGGAAAAACAGGAAAGGGAAATTGAACGGGGCCACAGGAAAGAGCCCCGTTATGGAAAGTCAGGTTTTATCAGTCCAGATAAAGGTCGTCTACGTTACTCTTGATATCCGATTTGTTTTTATAAGCGATATACCAGTCGTAATATACCTTCTGCTTAGACTGCTGGGTCAGTCTGTCTTTTATCTGCTCGATCTCTGGAGAGTCCCATGGAATCGAGTCAACACCCTCTTTATACAGTGTTTTTACAATATAATAATTTTCTCCATGCTCGATCACACCGGAGAGCTTCCCTTCACCCAGTGCGAAAGCAGTGGCTGTGACTTTGTTGTTGCTGCCGATTCCGGGAACAAAGCCTGAAAGTGAAATCGTATCTGTGACACCTGCTAAAACCCCGGATTCCGGAGCTGAATATGTCCCCAGAGAATCATTACCGTCGATTTTCTTGAGAAGACTGTCTGCAAATTCCTTTGCCGCAGCTTTCTTATAATTGTTCGTAAGGGTTTCTACGATGTTCTCCCGCACATCTTCCAGTGGAAGTGTACCCTTCTTCAGCCTTCTTTTAACTGAGAAAAGATAGATGGCATCGTTGTTCTCAAGTCTCTCAGATATGGCACCACGCTCAGGTCCGAAAGTGAACTGGCCGACTCCGGAAACAAATCCGATTCCGGGAATTGGATCGCCTTTTTTGAAAAAACCTGTGGAATCTAGTTTCAGATCACCTCTCGCCTTCACTGCCTCCACAAAACCCTTCTCCACCATATCAATCCTCAGACTGTCAGCCTGCTCTGCAAGAAGATCCAGGGTTTCCATCGTAGGAACAATTTTCCTCAGAATATGACGAGCCTTGACCTGTAATTCTCCATCCTTTTTCTCTCTGGCCTCAACAAGTATCAGATGATACCCGAACTGTGTCTTGACCGGCCCTGCTATCGTACCAACATCGGCCGAGAAGGCAACAGAATCAAACTCTGGTACCATCGTACCTTTCCTGAACCAGCCCAGATCTCCTCCATTTGTGACACTTCCCGGATCATCCGATTCCACTCTTGCCTCTTCTGCGAAAGACTCGGCAAGTGGCTGCCCGGAGGACATAATCTTGTCTTTAAGATCGGTCAATTCCTGCTCATAAAATCTATAGTCATTTTCAGTGGCTTTTTTCTCAAATTTGACATAATAAAGATCAGCCTGCTCTTTAGTGACAAAACTGTCCTTGTGAGCCTTATAGTACTTTCTCACCATGACATCGTTAATTGATGATGAGTCAACCTTGAAAGCGTTGCTGTTCACTTTCAGATATTCATATTTGACTTTCTGATGGTCCTGACGATATTGATACTCGATTTCAGCCTTACTGGGGATAACACCCGCATTCATTATGTTCTCTAACTTCTGCGCTGGTACTACCACCTGTTCGGCATAAGATTCTATCTCTCTTAACCAGGGATAATAGTCGTAGTTTTCAGGGCTGTTAAGGAACTGAACATATTTACTTGTATCAAATACCCCGTCGGTCTGAAAAGCAGAAACCGTGTCGATCCCCGGCAGCGGGTTTTTCTTCATATATTCAAAAACCTCATCCGCAGATGCGCCGAGTTTCATTCTGGAGATGACATCCTGCATAAGTATGCGGTTAACCTCTCTCTCCCATATCTGACCCGGAATCATCCTGTACTGAAAAGGAGAAACTTCTCTTCCACCCTCCTGAAGCCTCTGACGCTCAACGTTGACCTGATGGTCGAAATAGGTAAGCGGTATCTCCTTGCCGTTTATTTTTCCGGCAGCCGTCATAGAGGATCTTCTTCCGGAGAGATTCATCCCCCAGTCCAGAAAAATTGTTCCGCCAACGAAAGCGATCAGAATAATCAACATAATTGTGGGAGCCATCTCCCGCATCTTGTGTATCATACATTCTCCTGTTGAAAATGCTTACCGTAAAAAATTAAAAGCGGGTGTCAGACCGGGCTTCACTGAAGAGAAACAAGGAAGCAGAAAAGCTGCTCTTTTCCAGAACAGCCTCACAGCATATCACCCAGAAATTTCTACTTTTTTACCTCTGCCTGCTTTATTGCCTTTGGATTGAGCAATTTACTGTAAGTGTTTGTATCAACCAGTATATTTATTGCCGCCTTCATCTGCTCATCCTCAGCGAGTTTCGATCGATAATATATTTCATGGTCCTGGCCGAATTCCCGCACAAGCAGAGCCTCACGAAGATATCTCTTTATCTCCGACTCGTTTTCCGAGAGTGACCTCTTGCTTTCAGCAGTGAGAATCGAATCCAGCTTTGATGATATCTTCTTCAGTTCCTCAAGTTCCGATTGAGACCAATTGGGCTTCTCAGGGTAGATAGAGATACTCTTACCGGTAGAATCTGTGGTATCCTTCAATCCAGTACCCAGCTTGAATTCCTCATAACGGAGCTGAGAAAGACTCTGGTAGTTAAACTTTACAGAATCGAGGTAATTATAGAAATCCTTCATGATTTCATCTGTGATCTGAAAGTTTCCATCAATTTTGATCTTTTTCTTCTTCAAACGAGGGTACTCCAGGTTCGCAAACTGGAAGAACGCATCCTTGCCAAACAATGCCCTTACCGGGAAACTGGGAATCTTCTGCTCCACAACAGAATCGGGAATCACACCACCGCTTCCATAAACGATCCTGCCGTTTTTGGTCTTGTACTGAGTGGTGTCGATTTTAGCATCCTTTGCTTTGGATTCCCCTTCAGTTTCGCTCTTTTCCTGCTCTTCCTCTTCACTGAAAATATCAGCCCCGCTGCCTCCTCTTATGGCATTTTCCGGCCGGTTGATGCAGCGTCCGGAGGGAGTATAATAGAAAGCTGTGGTAAGCTTCAAATGATGGGTCTTATCGAGCGGAAGAATGCTCTGAACAGATCCCTTTCCGAAAGTAGTGTCACCCAGAACTATACCCCTGTCCCAGTCCTGAATCGCTCCGGCGACAATCTCGGAGGCGCTGGCACTGGCATAGTCTACCAGCACTGCCAAAGGAAGATTTTCCGGTAAAACAGGCTGACTGGCCGAGTAAAACTCTTTATTCTGTCCCCGCACTCTTCCCCGGGTAGATACCACAAGAGCTTTTCTGGGAAGAAATTTCTCTGCCACCTCTATAGCCTGAGGAAGAAGTCCGCCGGGATTATGGCGCAGATCAAATACAAGTCCCTTGATATTCTTCTTCAAGAGTTCCTTCACCGCTCTCTCAACCTCTGCCCCTGCTTCCTGGGAGAAAGTCTGCAGATGAACATACCCGATATCATTATTGAGAACCCCGTAGTAAGGGACTGACTTGATCGTTATTATCTCCCGGGAGATCGTGTAATCGATATCCTTCGGTTCACCTTTGCGGCGTATAGTGATAGAGACTTTTGTGTTAGGCTCTCCGCGAAGCTTCTTTACAGCATTGTCAATGGATATTCCTGCAGTGGGTTTCCCGTCGATCTTTATGATCTGGTCACCCGATTGAATTCCGGCTCTCGATGCAGGTGTGCCCGTTATCGGAGTCATCACTGTAAGCACCTTGTCCCTGATAGAGATCTGAATCCCCAACCCTCCAAACTTGCCCTCGGTATGAATCTTCAGCTCCTCATACTGCTTGGCCTCGAAATAACTTGTGTGGGGATCGAGTATCTGAAGCATCCCACGGATGGCATTGTCAATAAGATCTTTAGAGGGCATCTCCTCAACATAATTCTGATGTATTTTTGTGGCGACATTATCCAGACGGATTATATCTGAATAGAAACTGTCCCCGTCTGCCCTGGTAGCATCAACCACCAGCCCGGCTACAACTACTATCATGATTACAATACCGGTAAACGGCGCTCTGCCAATCAGGGTTTTTCTGGGATGTTCCTGCTTTTCCATTATGTCTCCTGAATCTACATGTTCATAAATAATAATCCGGAT
>DAOTAZ010000251.1:0-5526 GCA_035382965.1 Chitinispirillaceae bacterium
TTGGCATAATCCTGTCTCTGTTTATGTTAGTACAGTTAAATTCTGTCTGCTTTTTGCTTTTTTACTATCCAGTACATTGATAAACTGCTCAAAGAGATAACCGGAATCATGAGGTCCGGGAGATGCTTCAGGATGATATTGAACGCTGAAAACCCTCTCGGACTTCAGTTCAAGTCCCTCACAGGTGTTATCATTGAGATTCAAATGTGTCAAGGATGCGCCCGTAGAGGTCAGGCTGTCGATGTCAACACAGAATCCGTGATTCTGCGAAGTGATCTCTATGCACCCGTTTTTCATATTCTTTACAGGATGATTTGCGCCCCTGTGCCCGAATTTAAGCTTGTATGTCTTGCCACCCAGGGCTAATGCCAGGAGCTGATGGCCCAGGCAGATTCCAAAAATCGGCTTTTGTCCGATCAGCTTCCGTATTGTTTCAATTGCATAGGTCACTGCGGCAGGATCACCGGGACCATTTGAAAGAAAAATCCCGTCAGGATCGTAACCGAGTATTTCCGATGCGCTGGTGCCGGCAGGAACAACTGTTATCCTGCATCCCAGTGCCTGGAAGATCCGGAGGATGTTGTATTTGATTCCGAAATCAATGGCCACTATGGAGAAACGGGTTTGAGTTTCCTTCGCGAGATTGTTTTTATGCTCGCTCCAGATATATGGCTCTTTACAGGTAACATCCTTTACCACATCAAGCCCCTCCAGACCTCTCCAGGATCTTGCCTTGTCCACAAGATCATCACTGGATACCGCCGTATCACCGGCCCAGATCACCGCCTTCATAGCTCCTTTTACTCTGATATGCCTGGTCAAAGCACGGGTATCGATGTCCTGAACTCCGACAATCCCATTTTCAATCAGGTATTGGGAGATTGTCTTGCAGGAGGTAAAATTTGAGGGGTAGTCACAGGCCTCTTTTACCACAAATCCGCTTACCTGTACCCGTGATGATTCGATATCGGTATGATTGATACCGTAATTTCCGATCAGGGGATAGGTCATGGAGACAATTTGGGAAGAGTAGGAGGGATCAGTCAGGACTTCCTGATACCCGGTGAGGCTGGTATTGAAGACTATTTCACCGATCGATTCGCCTGGTGCACCAAACGACTCGCCTTCGAATATGGTACCATCTTCAAGCGCTATTATTCCTTTCACAAAACCTCGCTTTTTACATGAATCCGCAGCAATACATTAGAATACGGTTCAGGTTATAGTTAAAATGTGCAGACACAACAAAAAAAAGGCATCCTCCCCTATTCGCAGGGAAGAATGCCTTTTTGTATCCGGGACTGTACATACTTTACTCTTAAGAATGAATGCGGTTTTTTTTACAAAACCGGAATCAATATAATGCTTTTTCAGAAGGGTGTCAATACTGTGTTTACAGAGCTACAAAATTGTGCTGATTTCTTGACAAATAGTCTTCATATAATATGGACAGAAGGGAAGGAGAGGCTCTTTGCTGAGACGTAACCGGACGGTGCAGGTGTCAGTACATAAATGTATCGGTTACTTACCTTGTAAGAAATATCTTGTTTAAAGGGAGAATATTCCGGTTTCATTAAAAACACTTTACGGCCGATTTCCGACTCCGGAAAAATCAATATTTACAAAAGCAAAATTCACCGGCACTGCAGATCTGAACTGACGAACACGTCCATTAAATACAGGTGCCGGTGCAGAGTTAAAGAAACGCACTTATTTTTTTGTGGCAAGCTCTACCAGATCCCTCAGTTCATAAGACCTTTTGGTAAGCACAAATTTGCACCGTGAAAAATTGTATGCAGACCATCCGTTCCAGGCCACGTAGTCTCCGTATTTATCTTTCATGTTGTAAACTGCGGTGGTGGTGTTGTCAAACTCCCAGGTCATCACAGAATCGGACCACCAGTCAAAGGTCACTTTTACATCCCTGAACTTGTGGTAAATGGTCGGGATCTGATAATTGACACCGACTCCTAGCAGGTCAAGAAGTTCAGTGAGGGTTGTCTGTCCCGGTACTTCCAGTTTCGTCTCCAGAGTGAAACGGTTCACCGTACCTCCATCGATAAACCACTCTCCTCCGTTGAAATTGAGACTGGCATAATTGAACACCTGGTCTACTTTTCCGACAACATTCAGAAATTTAGAATTGCTTGCTCCATATACGAGGTACATTGTCATGGGGCCCGCAGTAGAGATAACAGTGTTGTCGCTTGAAAGGTGGAAGGCAGCGATAGGGAAGGCGATTTGATCCATAATGTCATTTCCATCCTCATCGTAAGCCTCTGTTACCTGCCACACTCCTTCCATTTTGCTTTTGGTGGGCCGGTTATCAAAGTCCAGAAGCCCGCAGTTTGCGAAAATAAGAAATAGGATGGCACAGGAAAGACTTAAGGGTTTAAGCAGATGCATGGATTTCATTGTATCCTCCGGATTGGGTTTTCTTTGTAGACGCGATTTGGCGGAAAAAGCGCTCAATCGAAACTAAATATTAATAATATAGTTCATACTTCCAATTATCAAGGCCAGGGGACGGACTATTTTTTTACTTTTATAAGCGCTTAAACAGATTTCTGCGGGCAGTTACGTCCTTGTCAGCTCTGTTTCTTCTTAAACCTGAAACACCCTTCCAGATGATCATTGACCATCCCTACAGCCTGCATGAAAGCATAACAGATTACGCTGCCGACAAAGTTAAATCCGCGTTTCTTGAGATCCTTGCTCATCTGATCGGATTCAGGTGTACGGGTAGGAAGGTCCTTCCAGGTTTTGGGTGGCTTTGGAGGAAAGATGGTCTTGTAATTGGTAAACTGCCAGATGTACTTGTCAAATGTGCCGAACTCTGCCCTGACCTCACGGAATCTCTTCGCATTGTTAACTGCTGAGAGGATTTTCAACCTGTTGCGGATTATTCCGCTGTCAAGCATGAGCTCTTCAATCTTTTTATCGTTGAATGAAGCCACTTTCTCCCAGTCGAACCCTGCGAATGCTCTGCGGAAATTCTCCCGTCTTTTCAGTATGGTGATCCAGGAGAGCCCGGCCTGAAACCCCTCGAGAACAAGCATCTCAAATAGTTTCCTGTCATCGTGTACCGGGATTCCCCATTCCTGATCGTGATACCTGATATAATCGGGGTCATCACCCGCCCAGGAGCATCGATTTTTTTGCCGCAACTATCGCCTCCGCAGTTTCCAGATCGGAACGAGTGGTGATTTTATAATTCTTCGGGTCCCCCCAGGCAATTCCCACCTCTATACCAGCTTTCTGCATCAGTACAGCTTCATCGGTGGGAGGAGGTTCGGATTCCGAAACGCTGTTTAGTGCTGAAACAAGAAGTTTTCTGCGGAAAAGCTGCGGGGTTCCCACTCTGACAAGTTTTTCCCTGTCAACCGTTTCCAGGGCTTTGTCTCCCTCAAAGATCCGCACTGTGTCAACTTCAGGGGTGACTGTGATTACACAATCGTAACTGTCTCTTTTTTCCAGAATCCTGTCAATCACAAGGTCAGTTACAAACGGTCTTGCTGCATCGTGGATCAAAACCCACTCAGACTCCAGACCACTCAGGCCATTGCTCACCGAATTCCATCTCTGCTTTCCGCCGGCAACTACCTCTACTCTCTCACAGGCATACTTTTCTTTTGCAGAATGGAGCTTCTCTGATGGCACCACAAGAACAATTTTTATGATATCTTTACGCGAGAGAAAAAACTCTAAAGAATACTCCAGCATCGGTCTGCCGCCAAGGGACACAAAGGCCTTGGGTTCCTTATATCCCAATCGCGTTCCTGAACCGGCAGCTACGATTACCGCATCGATCTTCTGGTTTGTTTCTTTTCCCATGGGGTATGAAAAAAGAGGGGCGGTTCAGTACTGCCCCTCTGAATATGAACTACTTCTTTCTTTCGACCAGACCTGCTACTTTCATCGGCAGGCCGAAGAGCTTTATAAACCCTGTAGCATCTTTCTGGTTGTACAGTTCTGTATCGGTAAATGATGCCAGGTCTTCGAGATAGAGTGATTTTGGAGCCTTTGTGCCGGCAGGTATGATATTACCCTTGTAAAGCTTGAGTTTCACTGTGCCGGTTACATTTTTCTGCGTCACATCCACAAAAGCGTCCAGAGCCTCTCTCAGAGCAGAAAACCACTGTCCGAAATAGACGAGTTCGGCATATCTGGATGAGATAATCTCCTTGAAGTGACTTGTGTCTCTGTCAAGAACAAGTCTTTCAAGCTCCCTGTGGGCAAAGTAGAGTATTGTGCCACCCGGAGTCTCGTAAACGCCTCTGGATTTTATTCCAACCAGCCTGTTTTCAACCATGTCAATATGCCCGATAGCATGCACAGCTCCGATTTTGTTGAGTGTGGTGAGCAGTTCCACAGGTCCCATCCTGCTGCCGTTTACAGCCACAGGTGTTCCCTTTTCAAAAGCGATCTCCACATATTCAGCTTTATCAGGAGCTTTTTCGACTGTATTGGAAAGCGTGTACACGTCATCCGGTGGTTCGTTTCCCGGACTCTCAAGAACACCGCCTTCGTGGCTTATATGCCAGATGTTCCTGTCCTCTGAGTAGATTCTCTTCTTTGACTGGCTGATAGGCACATTGTGTTTTTCCGCGTAAGCGATGCAGTCTTCTCTGGAATGCATGGTCCAGAGAGGATCTTTCCATGGGGAGATTATTTTAAGATTCGGATCCAGCGCCATTATTGTAAGCTCAAACCGTACCTGATCGTTTCCTTTTCCTGTAGCACCATGAGCTATGGCACTTGCACCTTCCTTATGTGCTATCTCAACCGCCCGTTTGGCTATAAGCGGTCTCGCGAAACTGGTCCCCAGGAGGTAAGAACCCTCGTAAACCGCTCCTGCCCGCAGGGTAGGGAAGATATAATCGGCTACAAACTCACTGGTGAGATCTTCGATGTACAGCTTTGATGCACCGGTTTTTAACGCTTTCTCTTCCAGACCGCTGAGCTCCTCCTGCTGTCCCAGATCGGCACACATGGCTATCACTTCACAATTGTAGTTTTCCTTGAGCCATGGAATCATTATTGAAGTGTCAAGACCACCGGAATAAAGCAAAACTACCTTTTCCATAATATTAATCCTTTGTATTTAGTCAGTATTGTAGTTACTTTCTGCTCAGAACTTCACTGAAAACGGCTACTGCCTTGTCAATCTCAGATTCACTGACCGTCAAAGGCGGCATGAACCGGATTGTGTTTTTCCCTGCCTTTACCACCAGAAGTCCCTTATTTTTGCACTCAGCCACTACCGCTGTGGGATCATCTTTCAGTTGTACCCCAAGAAGAAGACCTGTGCCTCTTATGTCCTCAATGTCCTTGAATACTTTTTTGAGAGCAGAGAGTTTCTTTTTGAGATAACTGCCTTTCTGCTTTACACCTTTCAGGAACGGTTTTGATGAGATGATTTTAAGCAGTTCACATCCCAGCGCGCATGCTACAGGATTACCGCCGAAAGTGGTACCGTGGTCACCGGGAGAAATCGCTGATGCAAACTTTTCACTGCAGACCACA
>DAOTAZ010000252.1:0-1176 GCA_035382965.1 Chitinispirillaceae bacterium
AGAAGTGCTTAGACACAATATGTTGGGGCTACCCACGAAAAAGCCGGAAGCGGCCTTTTTTCTAACCCTGTTTTAATACCGACTGTACTAAAAACCCCTTCTCTTTCAATACCACCTCAGTCCCCTCAATGTGGTTGGCGTTTCTGTATAACCTTTGTAGCCATTTGATATCCTCTTCCTGAACGTCATTCAATCGGAACTTCTGTATTTTAAAAGGTATCATTCTGCATGAGTCCAAATGCCCCGATTCTTCGATGTCAACAAGGTACATAAAAGTGAGATCGCTCCTGAACTCATCAAAACCCGATATTCCCTCGTAATCATTGATGAAATCGCCACAGCCGTAAAGAATAAGACTTCCATTATATATCTCAACTCCTCTGGGATGATGTGAGGAATGTCCGTGGATAACCGTGGCTCCGGTTTTATCTATAAGAGTATGCGCAAATTGTCTGTATAAGGGGTTAATCTCATATCCCCAGTTGCTTCCCCAGTGAATGGAGATGATTACTATATCGCCGGAGACTTTTTTCTCCTTTATCAGGTTAGCGAGAAGATCTGCTGATTCTTCTGACAGATTGAAAACCATGTTTATGCCAGCTCTGCCTTTTTCTGCTGCCCATTCAAAGGGAATTCCGCTTGTTTCGGATCCGACTCCAAAAACTAGTATCCGCTTCTCTTTATTTTTTATATGGAAAAGAGCAGGTTCTTGAGCGCTTGCAAGGTTACAACCTGCTCCAGTGTGGGAAATCCCTGCCTTATCAAGGACAGAGAGTGTCTCTTCCAGGCCTTCATATCCCCAGTCAAGTACATGATTGTTTGCAAGTGAGCAGCAGGTTATTCCTGCAACCGTAAGGCAGGGCGTGTTCTCCGGGTTCATTCTGTAGTTTATACCCTTATTTTTCCAGTAGTTCTCATTATGAGTAATACTTGTTTCCAGATTGATCAGGCGAAAGTCGATGGATGGATCTTTAATTAACTGCAGTGCATCACCCCAGATGTAGGAATAATCGACAGGAGAGGGGATGTTCCCGTTTACTGATTCTGCCAGTCGCAGGTAATCGATTGAATTTCTGATATATGGCTCATAAATTCGGGGCGGTAATGGATGTGGGAGTACCTGATCGATTCCCCTTCCGGTCATCACGTCTCCGCAAAGAAATAATCTTACACTAC
>DAOTAZ010000252.1:1276-5517 GCA_035382965.1 Chitinispirillaceae bacterium
TCACCTCGGAGATGAATTTATGACTTTGGAAGTCAGCACAAAGTGGGAACAAAGATTGCTTTTAAACAAAACAACCGAAAATTCCACTGCAAAAAAGGAGTATCTATGTTATTCGAACTCTCCATTTATCCTCTGGGCGACCTTCATTTAAGCAATGCACTGGCTGGTGTCCTGAAAATCATCCATGAGAGTAAAATCCCCTACAAAATTACACCTACTGGAACCTGTATGGAGGGAGAGTGGGATGAGGTGATGAATATCATAAAAGTCTGCCATAATAAAATCCGTGAACAGTCTCCTCATCTGATAACCTCTATCATAATCGAAGATGAAAGAGGGGAAACCAACAAATTGACTCAGAATATCAAATCCCTTGAGAACAAGGTAGGTTTTACTCTTAACCATTGACATTTTGAAATCAGTAGTATCCGGTTAACTTACAGGTAGTCTAAATACCCTGTTTTCGGAACTGAAATCAGTATCGGTATGGGTCCATTTACCGGAACACATTTGATCTGAATTATTCAGGTTTTATACCTGAATAATTCAGATACAAACAGGAACATAATAAGAGCTGAATTGCAGAGAGCAGGTGACCAGTCTTTTTGATTTCAAAATCAACTTTCTCTCCCGGTCTAGTTTACCTGAGTACAGTTATTTGTGGCCTCCTCTCATTAATCCAAAAAAGTATACCTTCACCTTGTTCCAGTGAAAACATGAATCCAGTCCTTACGTTGATAATAGATTTGAAAGCCTGTTTTTATTGGAAGAGGAGATCCCCGATTAATTCAGCTTAATGTTGCCACTCCCCGGCTCCTGTATTATCTTTTCCGATCACCAATGGAGGATTACTACATGAATATTGCCGAACAACTTATTAAAGATTTCGATCTCAAACCCTTTCAGGTAGAAAACACCCTTGCTCTTTTTGATGAAGGGGCAACGGTTCCTTTTATCGCACGTTACCGTAAAGAGAAAACAGGTTCCCTCGATGAAATACAGGTACGTGATCTGCTTCATAAGTACACTTACTATAAAGAACTCGATGAGAGAAGAACAACAATACTGGAAAGCATAAAATCTCAGGGTAAATTGACACCTGAACTGGAAAAGAAGATCAATGAGACCCTGAGTAAAACCGAACTGGAAGATCTTTATCTTCCATACAAACCCAAGCGTTCTACCCGTGCGACAAAGGCCAAAGATGCCGGCCTGGAGCCACTTGCAAGATGGCTTGTTGAACTTGAGGACTCCACTGCTGATCTTCTTCTTAAAGCCGCTGAATTTCTCAATCCGGAAAAAGAGATCGACTCTCCGCAGAAAGCGCTTCAGGGTGCCTGCGACATCCTTGCAGAAGAGCTTTCCGATGACGCAGAGATAAGGAAATGGATGCGTGAACTGGCGTTTGAGCAGGGACTGCTTGTCAGTGAAGTAAAGAAGGAGTTTGAGGGACAGAAGACAAAATTTGAGATGTATTACAATTTCAAGGAAAAGGTAAGTACTCTTCCTTCTCATCGTGTCCTTGCTATGCTGAGAGGAGAACGGGAAAAAGTTCTCAGGCTTTTTCTTGAACTCCAGGAAAGTGCGGCAGTAAATTATCTGAATTCAAAATTGATCCGTTTCCCTGAGAGTGCAGCAGCAGAAACACTGAAAAACGTGGTAGTTGACAGCTTCAACAGGCTCCTTCTCCCGGCAACAGAAACTGAAGTACGCAAAGAGATCAGGGAAAGGGCAGAAGCAGAGGCGATCAAGGTGTTTGGAGAAAACCTCGAGGCGTTGCTGCTCTCCCCACCTGCAGGAAGAAAAGCTGTTATAGGGGTGGATCCGGGTTTCAGAACCGGATGTAAACTGGCTGTAGTTGATGATACGGGAAAATTTATTGAACACTCAAATATCTACCCTCATGAGCCTCAGAATAAAAAGGAGGAGGCCCGGGCAATCGTCCTTGCATATATCCAGAAATACGATATCCGTCTCATAGCTATCGGAAACGGAACCGCAAGCAGGGAAACAGACGAGTTTGTGCGCGAGGTGCTCAAGGATGTTCCTCCGGAGAAAAGGCCGGTCAGTGTTGTTGTAAACGAGTCCGGTGCAAGCGTTTACAGTGCTTCCGATGTGGCCATACATGAATTCCCGGATCTTGACCTTACTGTAAGAGGTGCCATATCGATTGCACGCCGTCTCCAGGATCCTCTTTCGGAACTTGTAAAGATAGATCCCAAGTCAATCGGAGTTGGTCAGTATCAGCATGATGTAAATCAGAGCAGGCTGAAGGATTCTCTGGACGAAGTAGTTGAAAGCTGTGTGAATCGGGTGGGTGTGGATGTGAATCTGGCCTCGGAAGAACTGCTGAAATATGTTTCCGGCCTCAACAGGCTTATTGCTGCAAACATTGTAAATTACCGCAACCAGCACGGAGCTTTCCCATCCAGGGACACTCTTCTTAAGGTCCCCGGGCTTGGTGAGAAGAAATTCCAGCTCGCTGCCGGGTTCCTTCGTATTCCCGGCGGAAAAAATCCTCTGGATAATTCCGCGGTGCATCCTGAGAGATATGAACTGGTCAAAAAAATGGCTTCTGAAATGAACACCACGCTGGATGCAATAGTCGGGAATGCAGAACTGGTCCGTTCTATCGATAAGAAAAAATTCATATCTGAGGATGTTGGTCTGCCTACAATCGAGGATATTATCTCTGAACTGGAGAAACCTGGTCGTGATCCTCGTGAGGAGTTCAAGTATGCCCGTTTCAGTGAGTCGGTAATGGAGATTAAGGATCTCAAAGAAGGGATGATGCTCGAGGGAACTGTGACCAATGTCACCAATTTCGGGGCATTTGTAGACATAGGGGTTCACCAGGATGGGCTTGTCCATATTTCAGAGCTGGCGGACAGGTTTGTTGATGATCCCAAGAAAGTGGTGAGGGTGGGTCAGGTGGTTAAAGTGCGGGTGATGAAGGTTGATCCTGAACTCAAACGGATCTCTCTTTCCATGAAAACAGGTGAACCTGGTGCTCATATCCCATCGGGGAAAAAAGAACAGAAACGTCCTGCACCCAAATCAGGTACGGACGCATTAAAGGAAAAGTTCGGCAAAGGAAGAGATGAAAGCGGTAAACTTAAGACTTATAAGCCTAAATTCAATATCAGGCAGATTATGAAATAAGACACTTGAATTCAGATCATAGAAAAAAGAATCTTTGCAATTGAAGTCTTGACAGTTGAACCTGGTTTAGCTGTGGAAATATCTGTGCTTTCTGCATAGTTATTCAGGATACAAATTTCCAGGATAGTTGAACCAGTCTTCCCCACTCTCTACTGCTCTAATTTTTCGAGCGAATTCTCACCCGCTTCTGTTGCTCTTTGCTCAGATTTGTTCTATCTATCTGTAAGCTGCTGCATCCGGAAATACTGAAAGTATAAGAAAAATGGATAAAAAGAAGATTTCATCTGGAATGGATATGATGTATCCGGAGAGCTTTTCAGCACTGCAAGATCAAATGCTGTTTCATATTCTGCATCTAAAGACACCGGACTGGTAAAATTATGGGCAGGTAACAGCGAGCGCCTCTCAGCAGTAAATGAAACCGGAATCGAATTGAAGTATGGTGTTGTTTCTGAAGAGTATTGCATGAAAATATTTCCTTCTTTCAGGGGATATGATTCCACTGCCACAGCTTATGCAAAAACAAATTCTTCTTATGCCCCTGATTCCTCAATGCCTCAATCAGTTGCAAAACTGTATCAGACAATTGCAGTGGATAAATTAAGATGTTCATTTAATGCGGGGAATCTTTTCATAAAGCTGCCAAAGAATGGAAAGATCAACAGAATAAGGATCTATTCACTCAGTGGTAAACTTCTGGCAGATTTCGACCCTGCGGTTTAGAACTGCAAATGGATATTTGATCAGGCTTTCATTTCTGAAAAATAAAGTCAGATTTGCAGGAATATGCATAGTGAGAATTAACGGAGTGGAAGATCCAGTGATTGATGTATTATAATATACTGTCTATTGAATCTTTCAATGTTTACTGGAAGAGTACTTTGGTTTTAGTGTCTAGCACGTAACGGACTACAGGCCTTTTTTTAATAGGTTTTGCTGGAACTCCTCCAACCAGTGTCCAGGGCTCCACATCTTTGGTCACCACTGCGCCAGAAGCAACAACTGCACCCTCTCCGATGCAAACGCCAGGCATTATTGTAACACGGCTGGCGATATAGACATAATCTTCAATGATAACT
>DAOTAZ010000253.1:0-5501 GCA_035382965.1 Chitinispirillaceae bacterium
TGCTTAGACACAATATGTTGGGGCTACCCACGAAAAAGCCGGAAGCGGCATAAAATAGTCTACCCCTGAACAGTCTTTTTTTTTCCAACTTCTTTCCAAAACCTCCAATTTGACCCCTAAGGGTTTGTATGCGGGAATTATTTTACTTTGATTTACCTGATTAAAGGATTTCATAACTCGAAATAGAAAAAAGAATTTTGTAAATAATTTACTGGCGTTGCAAGATGGATAACCATCGGGGATTCTTTTCCTCTTCTGCCGCACGCCTGGGCAGAAGAAGCAATATTTTTTGATGGAGTAACCAAAATGCCCCAATCAGCAATTTCCGCTTATCTTAGCGGCAGAAATCCCGACCAGATAGACTCCGGCATGATAGCCTACCTTGCAAACCTCCAGGAGGTTTCCAAAGTATCTCCCGGTATCTGCAAATCTATCGTGAAGGAACTTGCTGATCAGAGATCTAATCTCAAGCTGATCGCAAGCGAGAATTACTGTTCTCTTTCAACTCAGCTCGCCATGGGTAACCTCCTTACAGATAAATACGCGGAGGGCTATCCTTTTCACAGATTTTATGCCGGATGCAGTAATGTGGATGATATCGAAGCATATGCTGCAGAGCAAGCCTGTAAACTGTTCGGAGCAGAACATGCCTATGTTCAGCCCCACAGCGGTGCAGATGCAAACCTGATTGCCTACTGGGCTATTCTTAACAGCCGCATCGAGATTCCCGAACTGGAAAAAATCGGTGAAACAAACCCCTCAAAGCTCTCCCAGGAAGACTGGAATACACTCAGGGCAAAACTGGGTAATCAGCGTCTTCTGGGAATGGATTACTACTCGGGCGGGCACTTAACCCACGGCTACAGGCATAATATTTCAGCACAGATGTTCGATTCCTATAATTATAGTGTCAATCCCTCCACGGGCCTTCTCGACTATGATGAAATAGAGAGAATGGCAATGGAGATAAAGCCTCTTATACTGCTGGCTGGTTACAGCGCCTACCCCCGGTGCATCAATTTTGCCAGGATGCGCCAGATAGCCGATAAAGCCGGAGCAGTATTTATGGTGGATATGGCTCATCCTGCCGGGCTGGTTGCCGGAGGTGTTTTCAAGGGAGATTTCAACCCGATTCCTCATGCACATGTTGTCACCACTACCACCCACAAGACACTCCGGGGACCAAGAGGCGGACTCATTCTCTGCGTTAAGGAATTCGCAGAAAGCGTGAACAAAGGATGTCCGCTTGTGATTGGTGGTCCACTGGCTCATGTGATGGCCGCAAAAGCGGTTGCTTTGACAGAGGCTAATTCTCCGGAATTTAAAAAATACGCCGCATCCATTGTCGAAAACGCCTCAACACTGGCAGGATTCTGCATGGAGATGAGAATGAAAGTTGCCACAGGAGGAACAGACAACCATCTGTTCCTTATCGATGTCACCCCCTTTGGCCTCACCGGACGTCAGGCAGAGAGTGCTCTGAGAGACTGCGGAATCACTTTAAACCGCAACTCTCTGCCGTTTGATCCCAACGGTCCCTGGTACACCAGCGGTTTACGTATCGGAACACCTGCTGTCACCACTCTTGGAATGGGACCGGAGCAGATGAAAGAAATAGCATCGATAATAAGCCTGGTCTTGTCAAATACAAAACCTGAGACCTCCACAAAAGGAGAGCAGGCCGGGAAACCATCGAAGGCAAAGTACTCTACCGATACAAACGCGGCTCAGGAAGCCATATCTCGTGTAAAGGCACTGCTTGATCGCTTTCCGGTCTATCCTCAGCTCGATCTCGATTTTCTCCAGAAGCAATTTTCCTGACCTGTATTCCCGGGAGCTGTTTAACAGCTCCCGGATTTACTTTTACCTGATTATTTTTTGTTAACCAAAGTCTCAGAACAGGTATTTTTTAATCATTTCATCACTTCAGTACCCTGTCCTCGCAAGTCTCCAACACCCCTGAAAAATCAATTTCATGCTGATTTTACTGGACAACAATTATCGCAGTGATTTATAATTCAGACATAGTTTTTCAAGTTCCTTTTCACTTGTCTTAACAGAAGGAGTGCGCATGGCAAAGAGCCTGACGCAATCTCAGATTATCGCGAAGCTTGCCGACAAAGTCGAGCTTCCGAAAAAACAGGTAAAGTCCTTCCTGGACAACCTGGCAAGTTTGGCTTATTCTGAAGCCAAAAATGGTTTCACGGTCCCGGGTCTGGGGAAACTTGTTCTGGTGCAGCGTAAAGCCAGAATGGGAAGAAATCCTGCAACCGGCGAGCAGATCAAAATTCCTGCAAAAAAAGTCGTGAAATTCAGGGTTTCAAAAGCTGCCAAAGATGCCATTGTCGGAGGGGCAAAGCCTGCACCGGCAAAACCGGCAAAAAAGAAAAGATAAAGCAGTTGCGGCGGGGTCCTCTGGACCCCGTAATTTTTTCTACCCCCTCCTGAGTTTCTCCAGAAGTCCCTTCATATCATCAGGCATATCACATTCAATTACACACCTGGTATTTGTGAACGGATGAATAAAAGAAATTAAGCGACAGTGAAGGGCGTGGCGATGGAAGGATAGTGTGTGCGCAGAGGGATTCTCACGCCATCTCTTGTATGAGTCCTCACTCATGCCGTAAAGCTTGTCTCCTACAATCCCGTTTCCTACAGCAGCAAGATGAATGCGTATCTGATGAGTTCTGCCGGTCAGAGGTTTTACAGTAATGAGTGAATGTCTTTTTCCGATAGCTGTTGCCTCCAGAATATCAGTCACAGCCTTCTTACCGTCCAGATCAACTCCAACCTTGTAGCTGATCGAGGAAAACATGTCTTTTTTTATCGGCAGAGAAATCCTCCTGATCCGGCTGTCAAAGAGATTGTGCACAATAGCAACGTACTCCTTCTCAACCAGTCCTTCGGCAAACAATCTCCCTGCTTCCGCCCTTGCCGATGAGCTTTTTGCAATCAGCACCACACCCGATGTATCACGGTCAAGCCGATGAGCAGCATGAGCAAAAGGGTATGGAGGTTCATGCACATACCTTAATTGATAAATAAGATTATTCCTGAAAGACTTTCCGGCTCTGTGGACAAGAAGATTTCCGGGCTTGCTTACGCCAATAAACCATTCATCCTCATAGATTATTCTGTAGGACAAGTCGGCCGGTGGTTCCTGAAACTCTCCGGGGTCGTAGACAATAACAGAACCTGGAAATACCTTTTCTTCCGCACCTGCCCTGTGACCATCGAGTTCCACAGAGCCGCTCTCCAGTATTCCGGCCCATTCTTCCTTTGTATGATAAGTAAAACGTTTAGAGAGGTAAAAAACCAGATCAGTACCCGGAGGGATGTTTCCGGGGACAACCGAACGAAATTTCATATCTCATTTATGTAAAGAGGCTTGTGGCCCTTGAAGGTGTCTGAATAGTAATTGATAATAATTACCTCTGTGCGGCGTGCTTTGTCAATGTTTATTATCAGCCGGTCGATATATCTGCGCGCAATAAACAAACCCCGGCCATGGGAATCGTAGAGCCCTACAGGAAGGCCGTTCTGATCACGGGAATTCTGACGGTTAAGCCAGTAAAGCACATCGGTTTTCTTCAACCTCCCGCCGACATCACAGATTGAAACCGCATACTTTTCACTGTCCCTTGCGATTGTAACCGTAATGGCCTCATCATCTGTAAGGACAAAATCATGCTCCCATGTCTCCTTGCGGTCAGGGATCTCGTTTCTGATTCCATAGAAAATAGCGTTGGTGAGAAGTTCCACAATCACAAGTTCGAGACGGTTTGCCTCCTCCTTGTCACCTATCATCTCGACAATCTTCATCGCGTCCTTGTCCAGGTTCCGCGAACTGAGAATTTTATATTGTGAACTCTGCACACCCGGCTCGAAGTAGTGATGCAGCCCGAAAATGTCATTTCGCAGAAGCTTGTTTAAAATTGAGGAGAGTTCCGCAAAATTGAACGGCGATGTTTTGACAAATATATTACCGATATCGTATTTCATCGCCATTTCAAAGTAGTCTTCGACATTATAAGCTGTAATCAGCACTCTTTTTACTGCAGGATACCTGTCCCTCACTTCCTTCAGCAGGTCAAAACCCCTCATCGCAGGCATGTTGATATCTGAGAGGACAAGATCAATGTGCTCTCTGGACAGAATCTCAAGCGCTTCTGCACCACTGGCCGCTTCAAATACAATGTAATTCTCATTCTCCCTGAGATAATCCAGAATCATCTGCCTTATTTCCAACTCATCATCAACCAGAAGTATCACTTCTTTTTGATTTTCCATATCATGGCATTCCATTATTTAATTTGTCAGAGAATTCCCCAGAAGATAAAGATGAAACACATCAGGGCCTTGCTTAATTCCGTTTACGGAATTTTTCCAGGATTGCCCGTCTGGACAAGGCTCCCTGCGCTCATGAGCTGGATTGCTGTTTCCTGCGGAATAGCTGCCTCTTCGTTTTTCCCGATACCTGCCCATAATAGCTTATTGTACACCACTTTTTTGATTACTGCAATGGTTTCTCTTCTGGCCGGAGTATTTTCACGCCTGAGAGCCATTCAATTCTGCGGTTTCCTCCTTTTCTCAATATTCCTCTGTACCCTCCGCCACCATAACCAGGAAAGGATTTCCCGGCTGCTTTTAAATCACAGCTCAGATTACCACATAATTACAGGCTCAATCACCTCACTTCCGGTAAAATCCCATGCAGGTTATAAATTTCTCCTGAAAACTGACTCTGTATCTTTCGACAATGAAGGGATTCTCACCTCCAGGCATATTCTGTGCATAAGCCCTACTGTTCCACCAATGTATGGCACTCTGAGAGTTTTCGGGAAATGTGCTCCCGGACAGAAACGGCTCAACAGATATGACTTCAATGAATTGACATGGCTAAACTCCAATGGGATTAGCGCCAAAATGAGCGTAGACTCAATGGAGATTTCAGACATACCCAAAAGCATACCCCAATCAATCGCAGACCTGTTCAGAAACAGAGTATTTTCAGTTCTTGACCGTTTTACAGATCAATCTCATCGCGCAGTTCTCCTTGCAGCCTTTCTCAATGAAAGAGAGCATCTTTCAGCAGAAATAAACACCGCTTACCGCAAATCCGGCATTTTTCACCTGCTTTCGATTTCCGGACTTCATGCAGGTATGATTCTTGCAGCAGCCTATGTACTTCTTGGTGTTTTCCCTGTGAATGCAGCCTCAAGACACGTTTTATCACTGCTTGTATTATGGAGTTACCAGCTTTTTATCGGTTTTATTCCATCCCTTTTCAGAGCAACACTGATGGCTACCCTGATAATCGTCTGCCTGCTCTTTCAGAAAAAAAGCTACTCTTTGCAGTCACTTGGCCTTGCGGGTACTGTATGGCTGATTCTCTCTCCGGAGAGTCTTTTCATGCCGGGTTATCAATTGTCATTTGCGGCCACTTTCGGTATCATCACTCTCCAACCTCTCTTTTCCTCTCTCTGCCCCAGACTCAGCAT
>DAOTAZ010000254.1:0-5475 GCA_035382965.1 Chitinispirillaceae bacterium
GTTTTTATCTCACAACACAGAAGTGAACTGGCTCATGTTGAGGCTGACAAAGTAGATGTGCACGGTGATTCATGGTGGGTGAATTTTGCACTACTGACCGGGCCATGGGTTGAAGCACAGCTCTCCAGTGATCTTGCGATTTATTTTTCCCTTCTTGGTGGACTCTACATCTCCAGAGTTCCGGAAGCTTCTGTAGCCGGATACTATGGTGATGATGAAGTTTATATCGGGAATGTTATCTATTCTTCTGAAACGGCTAAATCGTTTGGAATGGCCATGGATTTTGGCCTCAAGTACAATCTCTTCACACTTGGCTCACGGATTTCCTATGTCAAACTAAATGAGGTAAGCACAACCCGTGATGCAAACATGTTCGGGGCCCCAGGCCCTGAGACCTATAAGAAACGCTTCCCTGTGCTTCTTATTCACATTCAACTTGGTTTCCTCTACCCCTGATTGACCACTGATCAAGCTGATTAAACTGATTTAACCGGGGAAGAAGATTTTCTGTTTTTATTTTGTATCTGAATTATCCATGAAAGCTGGATAATTCAGATACTGAAAGAATTTCTCAGACTTTTATGGAGATTCGGTCCCCTTCCGCCGATACCCTTATTGTGTCACCCTCTTTAATTTCCCCGGAGATAATGAAACGGGAGATTGGTGTTTCCAGTTCCTTCTGGATTACCCTTTTTATTGGTCTGGCACCATAGACCGGATCATATCCCTTTTCAGCCAGAAGGTCTTCTGCAGCCTCATCTATCTGCAGCCCGATACCGTTTGCGGTCAGACGCTCTTTGAAACGGGAGATCTGGATCTTGACAATTCCACGGATATGCTCGAGAGAAAGAGAATGAAATACCACTATCTCATCCACCCGGTTGAGAAACTCGGGTCTGAAGAATTTACGCAGCTCTCCCATCACTGTATTTCTTACCTTCTCATAGCCATCACTGCTGTATTCAGTTATGTACTGCGAGCCTATATTGGAAGTCATAATTATTATTGTGTTCTTGAAATTCACTACCCTTCCCTGGGAGTCCGTTATACGCCCGTCATCGAGAATCTGCAGCAGGATATTGAATACATCACTGTGTGCCTTTTCTATTTCGTCAAACAGTACAACAGAGTATGGGCGTCTCCTTACAGCCTCGGTCAATTGTCCCCCCTCCTCATATCCTACATATCCCGGAGGAGCGCCAACCAGTCTTGAGACTGCAAACTTCTCCATGTATTCTGACATATCTATGCGTACCATCGCCCGTTCATCATCGAAAAGATTATATGCCAGCGCCCTGGCAAGTTCGGTTTTTCCCACTCCGGTCGGGCCGAGGAAAATGAAACTTCCTATAGGACGATTGGGATCTTTTAAGCCTGCCCTGGCGCGCAGAACAGAATCGGCAACTGCCTCCACCGCCTCATCCTGACCTATAACCCTCTCATGGAGGTGCTCTGAGAGATGGAGGAGCTTTTCCTTTTCTCCCTGGACCAGTTTACTTACCGGAATGTGTGTCCATCTGCTGATAATTTCGGCAATGTCTTCCTCATCCACCTCTTCTTTCAGAAGTCTGCTGCCCTGTTCCTGTGTTTTCAGTTCATCCTCAGCTTCCTTGAGCTGTTTCTCCATGAGGGGGATTTTACCATGACGGAGTTCAGCGGCCTTACTCAGGTTGTATTCACGTTCCGCCTTCTCCAGCTCATGCCGTGCCTGTTCCAGTTGACCTCTCAGGGCCTGCAGATTACCGACTTTACTTTTTTCACTCTCCCAGCGTGCTCTCAGGGATGCCGTATTTGCCTTGACTTCTGCCAGCTCCTCCTGGATTTTTCTGAGTCTTTCCCTGGAAGAGGGATCTTTTTCTTTCTTAAGCCCCTCTATTTCGATCTCAAGCTGCATCTGCCGCCTTACTGCCTCATCCAGTTCCGCAGGACTGCTGTCCATCTCTGTGCGAAGCTTTGCAGCAGCCTCATCTACAAGGTCAATAGCCTTGTCCGGAAGAAAGCGCTCTGTAATATAGCGGTCGGAAAGGGTAGCCGCGGCCACAAGGGCACTGTCGCGGATACGTACTCCATGGTGAACCTCGTAGCGTTCGCGAAGTCCTCTGAGAATGGAGATGGTATCTTCAACTGACGGCTGATTGATAAGGACTGTCTGGAAACGTCTCTCGAGTGCCTTGTCTTTCTCGATGTATTTACGGTACTCATCGAGTGTTGTTGCTCCGATAGCGTGCAGTTCTCCCCTGGCAAGCATCGGCTTGAGCATATTGCCGGCATCCATGGAACCCTCTGCAGCACCCGCTCCCACAACAGTGTGAAGTTCATCGATAAATAGGATGATGTTCCCGTTCTCCACTACTTCTTTGAGCACCGCTTTCAGACGCTCCTCGAATTCGCCTCTGAATTTGGCACCGGCAACAAGTGCTCCCATATCCAGAGAGACAACCTCCCTGTTTTTTAACCCTTCAGGGACATCACCCCGGATAATCCGTGATGCCAATCCTTCGACAATGGCTGTTTTTCCCACTCCCGGATCACCGATAAGTACCGGGTTGTTTTTGGTTCTTCTTGACAGGATCTGAATTACCCTCCTTATCTCCTCATCACGTCCTATCACAGGATCGAGCTTTCCCTGTCTGGCCATCTCGGTGAGGTTACGCGCATACTTTTCCAGTGCTCCGAAAGTGCTTTCCGGGTCCTGTGATGTTACTCTCTGTTTTCCCCTGAGATCTTTAAGCGCATCCATCACCGATGCAGCATTTATACCCAGTTCTGAAGCGAAGGATTTACAATCCGGGTCTTTTTCAAGGGCAGCGATAAAAAGATGTTCAACACTGGTGAACTCATCTTTCATCTGCGATGTTTTACGGATAGCCTCATTTAATACAGCGGAGAGTGACCTTGACATATAGGTCTGGACCCCTTGTCCGGTGACTGTGGGTACTTTTCTAAGGCTCTCCATAGCTGCGGATTCGGCGCGTGATAGAGAAACGTTGAGTTTAGCCAGAATAGATTGTACAAAGCCGTTTTCCTGTCTGATCAGGGCCAACACAAGATGCATCGGGAGTATCTCCTGATGATTCATCTGGACTGCCAGGGAGTTAGCGCTGTTAAGCGCTTCCTGTGATTTTCTGGTGAATTTTTGAATATCCATAGGTCTCCTTTTTTTTAGTGCCCCTTATGTAAGCAAGCTCTGTGCCGAATCATGGAAGGCTTTTTTAGGGGGTAAAATTCAGGGATAGTGTTTTATTATGGTGAGGTGAGTGTTTGTAAATGAAACGGTCAGGGAATTTGCCCGGTTAAGTCATGAATTTATACCGGAGGTAATTCTGGGGCTTAAATGCCTGAGTCACTATTTCATCTTAAGGACAATTGTCCCGGGCATTATTGCATCATCGCTATATGTGAATTAATCTTCACAGAGTAAAATATATTACAGCTCTGTCCGTAGTCCCGAAAGTGAATACCTGTTATGAATCCGGTCTGTTTTTTTTCGTCAACAATAAATAATTTGCTCCCTCTCAGGGGTTAGTATATTTTTATTTTCCAGCCTGAAGGTGAAGTCCTTAGTGCTGGAAGGCTTTTAGCCAATTATATGGAAACTCAGTTACCATTTACTATTCTTGCCCAGCCCACAGAAACGACATGCGGACCCACCTGCCTTCATGCTATATACAATTATTACAATGATGTTTACCCCCTGGATGTGCTCATACAGGAGATTCCCACCCTCAGGGAGGGGGGTACCCTCGATGTGCTTCTTGCCTGCCATGCTTTGAAGCGGGGATATAAGGCAACGATCTACACCTATAATCTTCAGATGTTTGATCCTACCTGGTTTAACGGTGAGGAAAAGGTCGACCTTATTGATAAACTGACAAAGCAGCTCTCCTGTAAAAAGGATCACAGATTGCAGGTAGCAACAAAAGGATATATAGAGTATATCACGCTGGGTGGAGAGATTAGATACCGTGATCTGAGTCCATCTTTGATCAGAAAATATCTGAACAGGGGTATACCTATCCTTACCGGATTAAGTGCCACATATCTTCATGGGAGCCCCAGGGAGGACAGTTGGGGAGTTGTAGATGATGTCTGCGGGTCGCCATCAGGGCACTTCGTTGTCCTCTACGGTTACAATAAGAGCGAAAAGTGTGTGTATGTAGCCGATCCTTTCCGTCCCAATCCGTTTTCGGATGACTGTTACTATAGAGTAAAAATTGAGAGGGTAATCTGTTCTGTCCTGCTGGGTATTTTAACTTACGATGCCAATATTTTAATTATCGAAAGGCCTGAGGCCAAAGATGCCAAATCTGATAGTAGTCAATAATCCAAAAGACTGGACATTTCAAATTCCGGGAGTGGAGCTTGTGTCTGCCCGCTCCTATTTGACAGGTGAAACGTACAGTCAGATGCGCAACGCAAGGGTGTTCAATTTATGTAAATCTTACCGGTACCAGAGCATGGGTTACTATGTCTCTCTTCTGGCATCGGCCCGCGGGCATAAACCCCTGCCCAATATCACCACAATTCAGGATCTCAAGTCACAGACGCTGATACGTTTTGTAGATGATGATCTCGATGAACTGATACAGAAGTCTCTTGCGCATATAAAAGCGGATTCTTACAATCTGGATATCTACTTTGGCAGGAATATTTCCAGATGTTACGACAGGCTGGCATTGCAGCTTTACAATCTTTTTCCTGCTCCACTTCTGAAAGCGGAATTTGTGCGTAACAAGGAGGTCTGGCATCTGCAGAATATCGATCCGATCTCCACCGGTGAAATTCCTCCGGAGAATCATCATTTTCTTGTCGAGGTTGCAACCTGGCATTTTTCCGGAAGAGGTGTGAGCACGGTAAAACGCAAGGCCCAGCGTTATGATCTGGCGATTTTATGGGATCCAAAGGAGGAAGAGGGACCATCAAACGAGAAGGCGATAAAAAAGTTTATTTCTGCGGGGGAATCACTCGGGTTTCACTCCGAGGTGATCAGCAGGGATGATTTCGGGAGTCTTGCCGAATTTGATGCTCTTTTCATAAGAGAGACAACCAGCGTCAATCACCATACCTATCGTTTCGCAAGAAGAGCCAAGGCTGAGGGACTGGTGGTAGTGGATGATCCGGAATCGATTCTCAAGTGCTCCAATAAGGTTTATCTGGCCGAACTGCTCGATCATCATAATATCCCTACTCCCCGCACCAGTATAGTTCATAAAGAAACCCTGGATACTGTGATAAAGGAAATCGGTTTCCCCTGTGTCCTGAAACAGCCTGACAGCGCCTTTTCCCAGGGTGTACTGAAAGTTGACACAGAAGATCAGTTTGAGGCTGAAGCCAACCGGATGCTTTCGAAATCGGATCTGGTAGTAGCTCAGGAGTATGTCCCTACGGATTTTGACTGGAGGGTGGGGGTTTTTGACCAGAAGCCTCTTTTTGTCTGTAAATACTACATGGTGAAGAATCACTGGCAGATAATAA
>DAOTAZ010000255.1:0-5467 GCA_035382965.1 Chitinispirillaceae bacterium
TGTCGGGTAAGTTCCGACCTGCACGAATCGTGTAACGACTTGAGCACTGTCTCTACCACGGACTCGGCGAAATTGGACTACTGGTGAAGATACCAGTTACCCGCAGATAGACGGAAAGACCCCATGAACCTTTACTGCAACTTGGTATTGGGTTTTGATTGCGCATGTGCAGGATAGGTGGGAGACATAGAAGTAGAGACGCCAGTCTTTATGGAGTCGTCCTTGACATACCACCCTTGTTCAGTTGAAATTCTAACCACGTGCCCTGAAACGGGTGCTGGGACATTGCCAGGGGGCCAGTTTGACTGGGGCGGTCGCCTCCTAAACAGTAACGGAGGCACACAAAGGTTCCCTCAGCATGGTCGGTAATCATGCGTTGAGTGTAAAGGCATAAGGGAGCTTAACTGCGAGACAAACAAGTCGAGCAGATGCGAAAGCAGGTCTTAGTGATCCGGCGGTTGGAAATGGAACTGCCGTCGCTCAATGGATAAAAGGTACTCTGG
The DNA here is from genome assembly GCA_035382965.1 of Chitinispirillaceae bacterium. Classification (GTDB taxonomy): domain Bacteria; phylum Fibrobacterota; class Chitinivibrionia; order Chitinivibrionales; family Chitinispirillaceae; genus JAAYIG01. The sequence continues at coordinate 504 of DAOTAZ010000255.1, forward strand.
GGATAACAGGCTTATCGCGCCCGAGCGTTCACAGCGACGGCGCGGTTTGGCACCTCGATGTCGGCTCGTCGCATCCTGGGGCTGAAGAAGGTCCCAAGGGTTTGGCTGTTCGCCAATTAAAGCGGCACGCGAGCTGGGTTCAGAACGTCGTGAGACAGTTCGGTCCCTATCTTCTGTGGGCGTACGATATTTGAGAGGAGCTTTTCTTAGTACGAGAGGACCGGAAAGGACGTACCTCTGGTGTACCAGTTGTTCCGCCAGGAGCACCGCTGGGTAGCCATGTACGGAACGGATAACCGCTGAAAGCATCTAAGCGGGAAGCCAGCCTCAAGAATAGATATCGCGTGGGGGTTTCCCCCCTGAAGGGTCCTTGAAGACTACAAGGTCGATAGGTCACAGATGTAAGTCCAGTAATGGATTCAGTCGAGTGATACTAATAACCCGTGCGGCTTGATACTTTTTTACTTATATCTCTACCGCAATGTGTGCTTCATCAACAAGATTATGTCTGCCAAAAATATTTCTTGGTAGTTATAGCGCAGGTGATACACCCGTTCCCATCCCGAACACGGAAGTTAAGACCTGCAGCGCCGATGGTACTGTGTGGGACAACTGCATGGGAGAGTAGGTCACTGCCAAGTTTAATCTTAAGCCCTTGTCAATTGACGAGGGCTTTTTTTTTACCGCTGATTAAGATGATTTTGGATGATTGAAATGAATAAGAACAGATAAGCATGAATTTAAAACTATTGCACGCCACAAATCCGGTAAGCTGATTACCTTGATTAATTTAGTTTCTTAAAAAGATCTCTGCTGATACTGTCTCTTTCCTCTTTATCCTCTTTTTGGTTATTTTGATGATTGGTGTATGTGCCGGAAAAGATTGTGATGCTCCAGATAGTCTTAAAACCAACCTTTTATGTTGCCTCTTTCCAACAATTATGTTATAAAATAGAGTAAACTATTTTTAACTCTTCCCGCAATATCCTTCCCGGGGAAAAAAATGTCTACAGAATCCTTTTTTTCAAAAGAGCACATAGAAACATCCCGGCTGAATGCCTCGGCAGTATTGGCTGAGCAGGCGATCCATTGTCTCGAACTGGTTTCCGAACTGGCGGAAAGCGGTCTCTCTTTTATGTTTAAAGGGGGAAACTCTCTGCTGATGCTTCTGGAAAAACCGGCAAGGTTCTCCATCGATGTAGATATAGCTACCGACAAATCCAGAGAGGAAATTGAGCAGATATTGGACAAAATCGTTCAGAAATACGGACGGTTCTATAAATGGGAACGAAGGCAGCATAAGACAAAGCCCTGGATCCCACTGTCAAGTTACTATCTTTTCTACCGGTCTTTGTACGATAATAGTGATAACTGTTCGGTAATGCTCGATGTACAGATGATGCGCAGTCCTTATAAGACTCAGTTCAAACCGGTTGCCTGCGGAACTCTCTACAAAAGTCCGGTAAGTGCCGAAGTCCCTCTGCCATCAAGCATTATTGGAGATAAACTGCTGACCCTGGGGCCAAATACACTGGGGATACCTCTGGGAAAGGGAAAAGAGGCGCAAAGGTTGAAGCATGTCTTCGATGTATCACGGCTTTTAAAAACTCTGCCTGCCTTATCGGAGATAAAAGAGAGTTTCAAAGCCTGCATAGGGCAGGAAAACAGAATTCAGCAGAAGGAAATTACCGAAAAAGAGATAATACAAGATACAATGAGATTCTGCTGGTCGGTTGTCTTCTGCCAGGATACTCCGGAGCAGGAAAAGTGTTCACCTGTTTTAGCTGAAAATGCCAGGGGGATAGGGCCTTTTGCTGAGCATCTTTTTGATGCGGGTTATTGCTGGAGTGACCTTCAGACTGACATGTCCAGAGTAGCAATGTGCATATCTGCAGTTGGAGAGGAAAGCATTACAGACAGCCAGTTTATAGAATCACTTGAAGGAAACGGGAGCTGCAGTCCTCTTCCTGATGGAGTACTGGAAAATAACAGTCTTGCAAGGAAATACTGGGAAACAGTGTTCAATTGGACTGATGCAGATTTCCTGTTGGATGAATGATGGATACTGAGAATAATTCAGATTCTCTGTTAAAAGCCGTTGAGGAGATCCGGAAAAAAGAGGGACGGATCAGACTCAGTGATATGGATCTTATTGTGCTTGCAGCAGATGAGATCTCCCGTACCTTTACATACGAAGAAAAAAACTACTCTGCCTGAAAAACAAGATGAAAAAAATACTGATAATTCTTCCCAACAATCTGGGAGATGTGATCATGGCTCTTCCGGTGCTTGCCGGATTGAAGACAGAAGATCCATCATGCCACATTACCTTTTTTGTTGAGGAGGGTTTTGGGGGCGGGCTTGCAAATAGTGAATTCTGTGACCGCATTTTCCATTTCCCCCGCAAATCTATAAGAGATCTGACACGTTCATCTGACTGGCAGGATGGGATTAAAAAACTCAGTGATCTGATCTCAGAGCTTAAAGCTGAACAGTTTTCTCTTGTATTGAATTTATCCCAGCATTCCTATACTCATTACATCACCTCTATTCTCGATAGTTCTGAAATAAGGGGACGTCAGTACCTGAGAACTGGAAATCAGGCTGTTCTGGACAATTGGAGCCAGTATCTGTATGCGATACCCTTTTCGCGCCAGTTCAATATGCTGCACGCTTCCGATGTTTACAAGAGAATAGCCGGAGTCACAGGCTGTGTCAGCAAAAGATTGATCCATATTGGTAAAGATGAGAGGGAAAAAGCGATAAATTATCTCCAGAATGCCGGCTTTTCATCGCAGTCCCGGATAGCGGTTTTTCAGCCTGGCGCGGCTGTTGGTGCTAAAAGATGGGATCCCAAAAATTTTGTTGAGCTGGGAAAAATGCTTATCGATGATGGATATAAACTGCTTGTGACCGGTGCTCCTGCAGAAAGGGAAACAGCAGAATCTATCATGTTTCAGATTGGACAAAGATGCCATTCATCTGCAGGGAAAGTAAGTTTCAGGGAGACAATAGCACTGGTTGATTTGTGTGAATTCTGTGTGACAGGTGATACTGCCCTCATGCATGCGGCATCAGCACTTGGGAAGCGTGTTTATGCACTTTTCGGGCCTACAAACCCGGTGGAAACCGGTCCGTACGGAGACGGGCATATCATTTTTTCGGGATTATGCAGCAGCCGGCCCTGTTTCTGCTTCAATTGCACTGTTAAAACATGTATGGAATCAATCTCACCCCGAAGTGTCTATTCTGGTATAAACGGCAGATTCGATGAGATAAAGGGCTGTGATGTCTACCGCACCAGTATTGATCAGAACGGCACTTACAGGCTTCTTCCTTTGCTTCCGGAATCAGTTCCGTATTTTGATCCGAAAGGAGCAGATCTGGTAAGAAGGTGTTTTGAATCATCTGACAGTATCCCATTGGAGGATGTTTTGACGGATGAATACCTGAATCAGGCTGAGGAGTTTTGTGCCAGTGTAGAAGAGATTGAGCGGGTATTGGATTGCTTTTTAAGGGATAAACGGATCGAGCATATCAGACGCTATGATGAATTTCGTCAGGCGATGAACAACAGCACCGGAATAAAGGCTTTCTGGAACGCGATATTGAATATAAGGCTCAACAACATAGCTATTCTAAATGCCACAGATTCGATCATGGAATGCCGGAGGGCATGCATGTTAACCCGCTTGCAGATTGGTTCTGCGTTGTCAAGAAGATGAAATGCCGTTTATGCTTATCTGACAGGCCTGTACTGCTTACCAGTGACAAGAGACGCAGGTTTTTTCTCTGTTCTGAATGCAGTCTTATCTTTGTACCGGACTCAGAACTGGTCAGTGTTGTACAGGAGAAAGAACGGTATGATCTTCATGATAACAGTCGGCAAAACAGTGGTTATGTTGAGTTTCTCTCTGAACTTATTCCACTCATAAAGAACTCAGGTATTTACAAACCATCAATACTGGATTTTGGAAGCGGCAAAAACGCGGTCCTTTCATCACTGCTTGATGAAAACAGATTAAGTTGCGATTCCTATGATCCGCTTTATGGTGTTCTGATCGATGAGAAACAGAAAAAGTATGATGTGATAGTTCTGTGTGAAGTAATCGAACATTTAAGAAATCTCAGAGAGGAATTGCGGCTTATAAAGAGTCTGCTCTCTGAGCGGGGGATAGTTGTTATCAGGACCAGGATGTATCCATCGGGAGACAGTTTTCCGGGTTGGTGGTATGCACAGGACATCACACATATAAACTTTTTTTCACTTGAAACCATAAGAAAAGTTGCCGGAATGATGGATGGCAGGCTGGAGGAAACGGAGTTTCCGGATATTTTTATTGTTCGGAGGGATTGTTGAAAGATAAGATTTCTCCTTGGGAACTCGTAGAAATGACAACCGGACTGTTGTCGAAATAGAAAAACAGACAGTTGTTGATATTGGAAAACATGTTTCGATACCGATGCCGATTCCGATTCCGATTTTCAGGATGTCATTCAGTAATTTCCTTTATAATTACACTGCCATTTTGTAAAGTTACGCAGTTGCAGGAGATGCTAATATCCGGTTCGAATCTTACCTCTGAATCGGATGGAAGGATTCCGAATGTGCAAAACGGGCTCGGGGCGCTTGAGTAGAGGATGTTATCGCGGAAGATGCAGACTCTTTTATGTATGTGTCCGAAAAACACACCGGAAATTTTCGCAGGTGAACCGACCAGCAGTTTATGAAAGGAATCCCCGTTTATAAGAAGCATATCTTTGTCAAGCCAGGGACAGTCAAGCTGCAGGGCCGGGAAATGAATGAAGATCAGAACAGAAGATTCTGAGTGTTCATTCAGGAATTTATTCAGGAAGTCAGCATGTGATTCTGTAAATAGCCCGTGGGGATCGATCTCAGGCGCTCCTTTGGCATCTATAAACAGGAAGACATAGTTGTCTTTTTCGAAAAATTTCATGGGGCC
>DAOTAZ010000256.1:0-5466 GCA_035382965.1 Chitinispirillaceae bacterium
GCGATCATGCGGAGGCTGTCCGGAGAAGGACAAATGCAGAGCCCGGTCCCTGATGAAAATATCGGACACATTGATTGTGTTTTTATTTGTGAGCCCCTTACGTTCCGTTTCACCCGCTGCAGTCGGCTGATTAAATTTCCACCAGTTAAAATTGAACAAAAACCCGCTTTCTCCTGTAAACTTCAGGAACAGATCACGCTTTCCAGTTGCCCCACTGACCTCGCAGGTACTGGTAACCCAGTTCTGCCAGCCCCCGGTCCCCGTAACATCACAGGTACCAGCCAGTGTTCCTGTCAGACTGTCAAGGTGCAGTTCTATTTTCCCGCCATTTGTATTTGAAGCCACTCTGGCATCAAATGATGTTGCACCCGTACCGAAATCCACCCCTTTCACCTTTATAAAATCCCCGTTTTCTATGAACCCCACATTGAGTCCGCCTTCTGTACAGGCCTCTGTTTCGACCCCCTGTGACCAGCAGATCGTTTCTGCCTGAACTGTGTCATACGGGTTGAGGCTTCCCACCTGCTCAACTCCTGCAGAGGAGGGCATTCCCCCTCCCCACCATGGAAGCTTAGGAATTGTACCATCCTCCTTGAAAGTGATTTCTGCAACACAAACCGAGCGCCTCTCGCGATGAACCGTTGTCTCGGAAAAATTGATAGCATAATTGAAACCGAAGCAGTATGTTTTTCCCTTGTAATCAATTATTCCCGGATGATTTCCTGAGGAGCCCGGATTTCCATCCATAATTGATCCCTTGTAAGTCCATGGACCGGTGGGACTGCTGCTGGTTGCATATCCTATGCCCTCAGGGCAGCAGGTTGACGCAAATGCCATGTAGTAAATATTATTGCGTTTGTAAGCCCAGGGACCCTCCTGGTAGGTCTGGATCTTGGGGAATTTGACAATGCTGCCTGAATATGAAATCATGTCATTATTCAGTTTCACATAGTAGCAATCAGGATTTCCCCAGTAGAGGTAAGCCTGCCCGTCATCATCGATAAACGGTGAAGGATCGATATCAGCAATACTATTATTGATCAATGGTCTCCCGATGGGATCAGTAAAGGGACCATACGGGCTGTCTGCAACAAGTACCCCGATACCTTTGAGCTGTACGGGACAGTATAAATAAAATTTACCATTGCGATATATACATTGAGCAGCCCAGGCGCCATTGTCTCTGGCCCATTTGAAATTTTCCAGTGATGCCACCACGCCATGATCTCTCCAGTTAACCATATCCGTTGATGTATAAAGCATCCAGTTAAGCATCTTGAACCCGGTGGCATCATCTTCGTCATGGCTTGTGTAAAGAAACACAGTATCATTGTGAACCATCGGAGCCGGATCAGCGGTAAACTTTGTCTGTATGATCGGATTTTCGGCAAAACAGACAGATGATGCAGAAAAGAGTATTAAATTCAACACTATAATCAATAAGTCAGGTACCTTCCTGTTCATTCTTTAACCTCCATTCAGTTAAAGCACGGGTTTGCTGTGCCTAAAGCAGAACCACAGCAGAATGAGAATTAATATAAGGTGAATCTGAGAAAAGCCTGAACAAAAAGTGTGGTTCTACTAATAAAGTGTTCCATTTTATGGAACACTTTATCTGCCCTATTAAAGCGTTAACTCTTTGATTTTCAGTATTTCGCATATTTTCCTCTTTTGACAGATATACCAGTATTGACTGGTCTTTTACGGAACAGTGCCGGTCTCCTGAATATGCGCAGAGCAGATCATAGCATACGTACTTGTCAGAAGGACTCGAAAGCAGATGGGGAAAGCAACTTTAATGATCAGGTAAAATAAAATTCACCTGATCAATTATAGAATGCGGGAACTCGTACAATAATTTCCAGATATATCAAAAGTTAAGGGCAGAATTCCACTATCTGGTTACCAGCACCTTTGACCTGAGGATAATGTCTCCGTCTTTGTCAACTTTCAGAATGTAAAATCCAGCCGGTATATCGGATAAATCATAAGACCTCGAATAAACTCCGCCCGCACGGGTCTGGATTACATTTGTCTTCACAATACTGCCGCTCAAGCTGTAGAGGTTAAGAGTGGCGGATCCGCTCCCGGCCACTGTGAATTCCACTTTCAGCAAAGATTTGCTGCAGTTGACTTTCACTTTGGAAGTCCGTGCAGCATACGAGGACACAGATCTCGCGGTTGGCCCGGCCAACAGAACTGCAGTTGTAGAAAGCGCAGGCACGGATATGGTAAAAGAATTTGAGTTTAATGAAATCTGGTTCTCCTTCAGTGCATTTTGCGTGTGTGACACAAAGGTTTCAGTTCCGGGAAGCGATGACAACTGCAAAGTCCTGTAATTTCCATCAGCAGCCGAAAAGTTGTCAAGGTTAACAGTCACATTCCGCGCAGAATTAATGTCGCGATTTACAATAATCACAGTCATCGAATCGGCTGACTGATTCACGGATGTGTAAGCTGATACCGTGTTTTCAAGCGAAGAAGTACTTGCAACACTGTAACCCTTTGCATACCGGCTGAACAGGTGCAGTGTTTCCCACATACCTGTGAACCATGTCCACGGGGTAAAAAAGTCTACTCCGGTATTACCGAACAGGCCCAGATGCGATGCATATATTACTAAGGCAAGATTCGGATCTGAAGGGCCCGGACTCCATTCACTGAGCCCTAACTTAATACCATGATCTGCACCGAAATACTGATCGAGCCAATTGTTGATCCGCTTGAAAATGTACTCTTTTGTTTGTGTATTATCCCAGCCACCATTAATTGTCTTCAGACCGTTAGCACCCGGATAATCGTAAGTTTCATCGTAATAGACCCGATGGAGCTGCAGTGCCGCCTCATCCGAGGGATAATAAGGATAATTGTGAAGGTCAACAACATCCAGCACGCGGATACCTGTTGCTTTTTCCTCATCAGCACATCGCTTGATAAAATATTCAAGAAAACAGTAGTATCTTCCATTTACAATTATGTTTTCATCTCCCCATCTGAACCATTGCCATTCGCTGGTCGTTACCGGTCCGCAAATTTTGATCTCAGGAAATTTGGTACGGGCTTTTTTTGCCAGGTCGATGTACCTGTCCATGAATTCACTGACAGGTATCAACGATTTCATCACATCATCATGGGTTCCATTCCAGATATCCGGTTCATTATCCATGCTCCAGTATAGAAATTGATTCTTATTGAGCCCAAAGCCATCGGAACCAAACCAGTGATCTAAAATGGCAACAGATGAATCGGCCGGCCAGGGTTGAGTGTAAAGATTGGCATCGCCCTCCACCAGCGCCCCTTCCTTTGGATTTTCTGTATTCGGGACACCGCCTCCTGCTAGGTTCTGATTATAACCTTCCCAGTATTGGGACTGATTAAACTCCCAGTCATTAAAGTTGTATTCTGTAGTGGAAGCGACTCTACCGAGCAGTTGAAAAGCCCACATCACCTGCATCTCAGGATGATCAGCAGCGATTTTCTGCGAAATCTGATCCCAGTCATTTTCGTAAACATTGTTGTACCAGTCAGGGTGCGATGAGATCTTTTTCCGCCAGTTATATTTAGTTGCATTATTACCACCATTCATCCGCACAAAACGCAAGCCGGCGTCGTTATAAAATGATGCAGGCTTATCAAAAGTGTTGTTACGGCCGTAAAGGTATGGCGATATGGGCTTTTTATCTTTTGCGGCATTGACTGATATTGTGACATTCTGAGCAAACAGGGAATTTATTCCGGAGATACAGAGCAATACCAGCCAAAGCCAATTACATCTCATTCTTCAATCCTTTTATATTGTTTCTGCACCTGTACGAGGCAATTCCATAGACTGAGAACTGCCTGTATTGGTATATATATAACTTGAAAAGTTTAATCGGTTGTATTATCTGTTGTATTAGAGGATGATGGCAGAAAAAGTGTTCCAAAAACTCAGAACAATTTCGAACAGCACAATTTCCGGTTTAATTTTTTTTAAGAATTGAGCACTATCAATACAGGTATTTTCACCACATTCTATTTTGTTAATAATAATATTGACCATCGAGAATCGATGCCCTTTATGGAACCACTGTTCACGATATAATATCCATTGGTAAGATCATGTAAACCACGATTACTGAAAGCTGAATTCCTTATAAGATTCCCTCTCAGATCATACACTCTGGTGATACTCCGGTTTCCAACTGCCTGATCTCTGCTCCTTAGATTCATAACTATCTTTGTGCTGCCGCCTCCCTTGACCTTGGAAAATGCCCATTTTGGCAATAACGGGTTGTGATTTGCATTTAAGCGGGCGGATTCATGATCTCCACCGTTGAACATCTGAAAAATAAAGCGTTCACCGGATTCAATCGCTCTGACCAGAGAATCATAGGATGGTCTGGCATTCTTGAATATAATATCCTCTGGTTTTGTACCTTTCCGGATCTCATTTCGCCAGCCCGCCGGTGAGTTTACTACCTGATCAACTGTCACCCGAAGCACCGGGTAACCATGATTTTCCAGTGCGGCTGACATCCTCTTGAGTGCTGCCCCATCCATATCGTTAGACCCATGATGATGCCATATCGGGGTCCTGGCCATTAATTCGATTTTGCTGCTGTCACCCCCGGCTGCGCAAGGCACTGCCGCAGCCCAGAAATCCGGTTTCATTTCAATCATATGATAAGTGCCGGAGCCTCCAAGAGAAAAACCACCGATAATAAAACGATTGGTATCGAGAGAATACTGTTTCTTCAGATCTTCAATAGCCTCCAGCACTGCTTTCGCTGCATCAGAGATTTTTCCCGTAGAAGCACCCATTCCACCCCATGTGCCCGATGGGCACTGAGGAGCCATGATAAAATGAGGCCATTGCGCCTGGACATCATCTTCAATCCAGGGATGAGCCTGATCATTATTATCCACCTGATAAACATTGGTGGAGCCACTGCCATGTAAAGTAACTACCAGCGGATACTTCACTGATGCATTGTAGTTTTCAGGAACGAACAGAAGGTAATTAAGAGTAACTCCAAAGGAGGTGCGAAAGGAGAGGCTCTTCATCAGGTCACTGTCACGGGTTTGCTGTGCCGAAGACAGAACCACAACAGATAAAAGTAATATACATGTGAGATTTTTCATATTCAGTCCTTGAGATACGTATTCAGGAAACCTTCAATGTGTAAAACAGATCAATTCAGTGCAGCAGTGATTAGATTTCACACTTAAGAACTCCCGCTGAGGAGGGTATTTCACCTCCTCAATCGGAAGCTCCGGGATTGTGCCGTCATCCCTGAGGGGTTGTTTTCAAGGCACTTATTAAACTATTGTGCAATCATTATATTTGACGAATACTGTAAATCTTTTCCATTGCCGATTCTGACAATGTAATACCCGTGAGGAATACCTGATAAATCGACAGTTCCTGACGCTCTTTCCAAAACTGCAGTTTTAACAAGCTGTCCTTTCATGCTGTAGACCTTA
>DAOTAZ010000257.1:0-5430 GCA_035382965.1 Chitinispirillaceae bacterium
AGCCACAAGTCGCAGAGTTTTTCTGGCCCGGCGCGGAAACCTGCTCATCAGTTCCAGAGCCTCGGCGTTTTCGGCATTCTCCTCGAGACTTTCCACCAGAAGCCAGTAAGCCTCTTCGTTTCTTCCCGCGAACAGAAGTTCCTTTGACGCAAGCGTCAATTTGACAGACATCAAAGCCGAGACCCTTCTCCCCGCAATGGTTTCAAAACCAGGCAGTGCTGGAGGCAGGCTTTGCGCTTTATTCCAGGCCTCAAGCACCTCGATGCCTGATGCGGGTCGGAGGGCCGGATCTTCTTCCAGGAGTTTATCCGTAAAGGACATCGCATGTGTTCCATTCAGAAGCAGTCTTAGTACTTTTCCTGCGGAAAAAACATCAGCCCTCATCAGGTCCACATTTCCCCCATGTCTCCAGATTTCAGGAGCCATGTAGGCCGGAGTACCTTTGGCAGTGAGAGCAACAGACCTCTCTCCATCAGCGGTGTCCCTGGCGAATCCAAAATCAACCAGGTAAAAACCCTTCTCGGGTGAGATAAGGATATTGGCTGGCTTGAGGTCCCTGTGAGCGAATCCCAGTGAATGAAGGCTGGCGAGTGCCTGAAGGAAACCTCCTGTCAGGTCGAATCTTTCCTGCCCGGAGAGAGGCGATTCAATAAGAGCAGAGAGAGGGATGCCTCTTATCCACTGCATGACAATGCATACATTGTTGTTCCATTCAAAGGCATCGTAGATTTGCGGAATACATTCGGATTTGATTCTGGCCTGAGTTCTGGCTTCCCTTAAAAGCTGCCCTCTTCTGGCGCGGTTTCTCTCGGCTACAATTTTCACTGCGACCCAGCGGTCAAGCGTCTGCTGACGTACCCTGTAGACAGACGCAAAGGCGCCCTCGCCGATGCGCATGGGATGGGAAAATCCCCTGGGGAGTCTGGGAATCATTGCGAAGAGGCCTCCCTGAGCCGTTTTTCCGACCTGGCAAACCAGTAAATGATCTCCTGGTCATCAGGAGCACATTTCAGCGCTTTGAGCCATTCTTTATGTGCCGATTCGATATTCCCCTCGTACCAGTCGATCATCCCAAGATTAAAGCATGCAGCGGGATTGGCGGTGTCGATAGCGGCTGCACGTTTCAGAATCGCCCTTGATTTCTCTATCCTTCCCATGCGGAAATAGATGATTCCTGCCATATTAAGCGGCTCAGCACTTGCGGGGTCATATTCGATAGCCCTTGTCAGTGCCTGAAGGCACTGTAAAGTGTCTTTCTCTTTCAGCAGTTTCCCGGCTCTTTCGGCCCAGACCTGGGAAAGGAGTCCGCTGATCTCACCTGCGCACTTCAGTGCTTCCGCTGCCTCCAGGTTCATCACTGCCTCGCGCCATGCCAGGGAATCCTGCTGATTGTCAATTGATTTCTGGAGCAGAGCCTTGCCGAGACCTATACGGGCTTTGCAGTCGGCGGGCTTTTTCTCCAGAACCTTATCGAAGTGTCCGGCAGCCCTCCTGTAATCTCCAAGGCGCAGACAGATCATCCCTTTGTCAAAGTCTGAGGAAACACATGAACCCAGGAAAAGACACAATATCACAACTGCAAAAGAGTTTTTCTTTGTCATTTTCACCTGTGAAAACCCGGAGGATTGAAAAGAAACCGCATGGAGAGAAATATTCTGAAAGAGAACTCCGGAATCACTTCCGGGGCATCATGCTGCAGGTTGGAATAGTTCCTGCTCAGGTCTCCTCTCAGATTGACATCTCCCAGTTTGCCGATGCTCTTATTCAAAAAAAGATTAATGTTGAATGTATTATCAACTCTTTTCTCTCTGCGTATATTTACCGGAATAGAATCAAGAGTCATCTCTCTACCTGGATAATCAATTTCTCTGATCAGGTAGTATCGGCGATCCAGCTTATTCATAGCGATTATAACATAGGGATTCTGTAAAACAAACTCATTCTGTATCTGATCTTTAGAATAGACCAGATCAAGCCAGACATATTCACCAATGTACTTTATCAGGTTATAACCGGCTCCCATGCCAAAAGAAATATCTTTCCACGGGCCGAATCGAAAAGAGAAGGAAGGATTCAGACTGATAAAGCTCCTGGGGAGTTCAGTATAGGACCTGGTCAGATTACTCCCCCGCATCAGATCATACCTGCTTAAAGGAGTGCTGAAAGTATCGGTAAAAGTGGAATCAGTGTAAAAAGTGAAATCATCCACATACTTTACATAATACTGAACTGTATCAGGTACAATTATATCCTGCATCCTGTAGCCCGAGAAATCGAGTGTAAAACTGATCCCTTTCCCGCCTGGAAAAAGTCTGTCAAGAAAAAGAAGGCTGTAAAAGCGACGGGGATTCTCATTTGTTTTAATATCATACCCGCACTCCAGAAGAGCTGACCACTGATTATTAATCAGAAAAAATCTTGCATCGAGTTTATTGAAATGGTAAACAAAGTCATAGAGATCAAGTTTTCTGCTCCAGGTATAACCCAGAGAAATCTGCTCCGAAAAAAGGTAATATCTCAATCCGGCGGAAAGAAAAGTTTCGAGGGAATCGTTTAAGTTCTGTCTTGTTACAGGCAAAGCGAAGTTTGATCCGGAAATTCCCAGCCTTGTTTCAGCTCTAAATCCCTGAGAAGCTGTCAATGGAAGTTTCCACCTCAAGTCTGTGGAGAGAGAAGCCAGGGCATTTTTTGATTTTTGAGGATCGATCGATGCTTCAAAGGGGGCTTCCTTCGCAGTCTCCCGTTCCGAAATAAATCCGCTCCCCAGAGAGACCGCCACATCAGGTACAAATCTCATCAGGCGGTTATAGGTAAGCTTTTCAAGAGAATCCGCTACCTGCCCCGCTTCCTTTTGCCATCCCAGTGCCGAATAGATGAGATAGCGCTGCAGGAGTACTTTTCTGTAGAGCAGCTTATCACGTTCAGGATTTGACGCGTAACTGAGTCCAAGCGCGGTATCCAGTACCCCTCTGCGCAGATAGATCTCTGACCACAGATAGTAAAGGCTGTCATCACCCAGACCGGCGCTGAATGACTTCTGCAGGTAAAAAAGAGCCGAATCAGGTTTACCTCTTTCAATGTTTCTGATCCCCTTTTCGAAACAAACTGAGGAAGACTGGCACTGTCCCGGGATATCCTCGGGCCAGAACAGTCCAAGAGAAGCAGAGATAAGGAGGAGAAAAGAGCCGGTTTTCATTTATAAGAACTGTACCCGTTGAAAGGAATATCACCTGTTATACATAAAAATTGTTTTTCGCCTCGAATCAACAAGTATTCTTGAGGGTGTCTTCAGGCAATCACCTTTCATTACACGTCTCCCCAGAAGATCGGAGGGAGAAAAGGGTTTTATTGAACCAGTTCTATCAAGGTCGGTTTTTTTCACAACAGGTATAACTGAAACCAATGATGTCTCTATATTTATCAGATCGATTATCGCGGCATACATACCCAGATTTGTGTTCATATCGGCAGTATCACCTATGGCATAAAATTCATAACCGAAATTGCCTTTACCGGTGTACCTGATGAACTCCGACCAGCTCCCCAGAGTTGTATCGGTTGTGAAAAATGTGGAGAAAATTTCCGCCGCCCAGAGGCTGTCGTTCTGCTTTACTGTACTGGAATCATAGTAAAGCGGTATACCGAATGGATCAGCCAGTGTTTCTCCCTGAGGGCTCATTGTACACTGGACACTTATCAGGTAGGCAAGATAATTGGCCCTTGCCCATTCATGAGCATTGTTTACAGTTTCATTCTCGCTCAAATCATAGCGTATCAGGGCAACATAGGATTTAAAGACCTGCGTAGTATCGTAGAATCGATGATGATTGGAACTGACTGCCTCCCTCACCCAGTTATCCGGCAAGGTAATGCTGTACTCGAGCAGTTCATCAGTAATCGTGCCGGAATAGAGGAAACCGGCAATCGCCATCAGGTATAAACAGGTTTTCTTGAGCATGATTCCAGTCCTTTCAAGAGACTTGTTTCCGTTAGTCGTGCATGATCATTTATCTTTTCTTTTATAATCCCTGAACTGAATAGCCTTCTCATTGCGTCTGGTTTCAATTTCACTGATTGTCTTCTCTACCTGCTTCCGCACTTCATCGGGCAGTTCATTTATAAGCTCGTCACGCCTGGGGGTGACCAATTCCTCAGATTTATTCTGATCCCCGGTCTTTAAGGGTGCCGCCATTTTTTGGCAGGATGCAGAGTCGACCCTGGCTTTTACATCTTCGGGGAATGTAAGCATTATCTGGTCGAAAAGTTTGTCAATCTGCTGTTCCTGGCCGCCGTTTTTTACATCTGAGGGGTCCTGAGCGGTACAGAGGAAGGCAGCTCCGATTATTATGAGTAAAAAATTTAAGTTTTTCATACCGGGTATTCCTGTTTTAAGTGGCCCCCATGAGATACGCGAGGACTGGAATTTATGTTTACGCTGTATCTCAGGGCGCCACCAATATTTCTTAAAAGAATCAGCCCGGTTATCAGCCGGGCTTCACCTTCTGATCTTTTACTTTCCAGTCCCCGTACCGGTTCCTGAACCAGTACCGTCCTTTGATTGAATCTTCTGCTGCATTTGTTTGAGTTCCTGAGTCTTTTCCTGCAGACGTGCCTGGATCTGTTCGCGAGTCTGCTCAACCTGGGCTGCAACCTGAGCTGAAACTTTCTCAAGGTTCTGGATTGCTTCCTGAAGTTGTTTCTGTGCTTTGGCCCGTCTCTGTTCCATTACAGCAGTCTTCTGAGCTTCAGTTTTTCCTCTCATTTCCTGCTGCAGCGCTTTAGCCGCTTCCTGCGCCTTTACACATTCACCTTCAGCAGCTTTGAGAGCTGTGCTGAGCTTCAACTGAAGCTGTGAAGCCATATCTTCCAACCCTTGATTCTGGGTCGCCGTCTTTACCGATGTCTGAGCTGACACCAGCATGGCACCTGCAAGCAGCACTGCAAAAAAGCGTTTCATAAAACCTCCTCAGGTTGATTGTTGTTTGCCAGTCCTCTTTACCGGCAAGAGGTTAAAACAAACCCCGTGCCAATTGTCTAAGTCGTTGATTTATCGACACTTATATTTTTCGAGGTCTTTACGGCCGACCTGAAGAATGTGGTCAAATGACCCCAGCGCTAAATGCCAATCATCATATCTCTTTGCGTCTCAACAACTTAGAGAAAGTAAAATAACTGATGTCAATAGACCCCAAAAGTAGCGGGAATCCCCGGTTTCAATTCGGATATCGAACTGTGAGCATATTTGTTCCGCTGTCTTGGATAGAGTGGGCGAAAAATCTATTTTTATAATCTTTTCTCTTTTATACACAAGGAAAAAACAAATGAAACAGGAAGCGCTAAAATACCATGAATCAGATCGCAGGGGTAAGATAGAAGTTATTGCTACCAAACCCTGCAAAACTCAGAAAGACCTCTCTCTGGCATACACTC
>DAOTAZ010000258.1:0-5389 GCA_035382965.1 Chitinispirillaceae bacterium
AAAAAGAAACCAGGAACCTGTACGGCCCGGCTCCGAGCCGCCCTCCAAATGCAAAAATGGTCGAATCTTCAAAGAACCGGTTCGACTCGGTATGGATTGTAAACTTCTCCAGAAGCTCCCCGACAGCCACCGCCACTACCAGCGTTTCTGTGGAGAAGATTCCCACTGTGTCACCATCCTCAAAACCCTCCACAAACACAGCCCGGGAATTACTGTCATCCTCAAAAGGGTTGTAATCACTGACACAGAACAAAAAGACAGGGAAACAGGCAAGCAGCACCAGTGTAACTAAAAATCCTGTCAAGTACATTCTTTTCATCTGTTCCCTACCTGTACTACTCTGCTGTCTGCTTTCTGATTTTCAAAACAGAATTTTATCCATTCAGGTGTCCGGCGTGCATGTGAAAATCTCATTTCATCGAGACTACCATAAAATGTTCCGGACATGCCGTTGTATTCACCCCCTATTGCCGCAATAGTTGTTACGGCGGAGAGTGGGTCACCGAGGTTTACTTGTGCACTTCTGACAAGAGAGCCGTCCAGGTACACATGCATACTGTCTGCATCGTAATCCACAGAACAGTAAAGATGGTGCCAGCCTCCTGATACCGGTAATGCTTCGGTAGACATAGAATGAGTGTTTGGGCTTGACGATCTGGCACTTAGAACTATCTGCCAGTCACTTGTAAGGCTGACCCTGAATCTGGCTTCAAAGGTTCCAGTAGTACCCAAAGAGAGAAAAACTCTGTCAAAGAACTGTGCGGTTGTTACATTAAACCAGGTTTCCATGCTTATCTGACTGGAGTTGCTCCCCATGTTATTGTTTCCCGGAATCCTTATCCAGTCATAGCTCATACCCGCAACACCAAAGTACTGCCCTCGTCCTATCAAACCGTCATTGGTATTGGTGTTTACCATGTCATCACCATGGTACCCGTTTGCGGTTGCATCCTGGTAGAGTCCCTGATTCCCGGTAGCGGGTCTGCTTTCTTCCAGGTGCCAGACCCCGACAAACCCTTTCTCTACATCAAATACTTTCGTACCATCCGACCCATTTTCATACCCCTCTCCCCAGGACATCCGTATCACCTGGGAATCATCATTCCCTTTCAAGGTATCAAGAAGCACCCAGATTCCGGCCTGATTTCGCTCCCAATAGTCGATCTGGTATGGAAGTTTTCCGGGTGCGCCTTTTCTTGTGAAACTCAAACCCGCTTTATCACCATTAGGACCGAATTCCGAAAAATCAAAATTAGTGTTGTCAAGCCGTACCAAAACAGGTATATCATAAACATCCTTATAGATTGCCGCTCCGCTTGAAGTGGTATTTATTCTTATCTCCGTTGTTCTGGAATCAACTATGAAAGTCCACACCGGACTCTCTGAAGACGATTTTCTGTCCCTGGCAACAACTTTCCAGTAATATGTTCCTGATTTCCGTGCGTCAACGAATGTGTATGAATTGGAGGTCAATCCCTCAGCCAGCAGAACAGGAACTCCAGTTTCTCCGAAGTAAAGATCAAATGTGACATCGTTCCCGTCAGGATCACTGCAATCCCATGACAAAGTTATAACTTCCTCATCTGAAAGAGAATCATCTGACGGTACCGGATTTGAGGGCACAGACGGAGGACTCCCGTAGTGAATTACAAATGAAGTATCGAGAATGTCGGGATAATCCACAACCACTATTCTCAGTGTATCATCAGCAGGACCTGAAACCATCGGATTGACTATCACTGTAATCGCCCCCGCAGAATCTGCTTTGGCTATCGTCTGGGTATTCCTCTGAAAGATCCTTACCGTGTCCGGATCTCTTTCGGTAAGCAGAAACCCGATCTTCACCGGTTCCACTGAGTCGCTGAGATCAATGGCACCATTATCCGTAAACTTTCCCCTGAAATTCATTGTCAAGCCAAGTGCAAGGGGAGGTCTTACAAGAATTGTTGGAATCAAGGTATCACTGTTTCCGACCGAATCGGTTACAGTTATTATCAGCTTCTGCAATCCGGTATCCACCACCTGCGGAAGATATCTCACTGTTCCATTTACAACCGGGACAGTGCTTCCACTCCCTGAGAAATAGGCCTCCCATTTAAAGGGTCCTCTCCCGGTTCCATCTGCGATGGAAAGCGGGACAATAATTGAGTCCTGAAGGGCTTCGTAGCTGCTGGAGAAAGCTGTAGTTTCTGTCTTGATCTGCACATGCCCCGGCACCCTCAGGTAAAAGGTCCATACAGGTCCCTCCACTACAGATTTCCCGTCTGATGCAGTCACATTCCAGCAGTACTGTCCTGACCTGCTGAAAACCCCGGATGTAAATGATTCCTTTTTCAGACCTGAAGCGATTTCAGATGGTTCGGGACAGAGCGAGGCTGACAGACTGTAAAACACAAATCCATCCCGGTCCCCTCCCCCCCAGGAAAAATTCACGATGCTGTCATTGACAATTGAACCATCGGACGGAGACGGTTCTCCAGGCTCTTCAGGTGCTGTTCCGTAATAGACAACAAGAGAACAGATATCGGAATGGCCGCTGCGGTCCGTTGCTTTAACGAGTATTGTGTCGTACCCTGAAGGCACCTCAGAGGAAAAAAGGGATAACGAAAAGTTACGTTCCTTATTGATTTCCAGAAGATTGGAACGATTTTTCCTGATTACGCTGGCTGTAAACTGCTCCACCAGGTCCGTATCCGGATCAGCTATGTGAAAGTCAAGGGTAACCGATCCTGATGAGTCACTCAGATCAATTGCACCTGCAGAGGTTGTGTCCGCAAAATTAAGCAGTTCCAGTTTAAGGGGACGGTTCGGGGGCACAACCAGCATGGAAGGGTACAGAGTGTCGGAGGTAAGAAATGTGTCGGTAACCACAATCTTAAGATGCACCTGACCTGTATCAGAGGAAAGAGGCATCCAGAGAAGAGTATCACCGCTGAAATTAAGCTCCCTTTTGCTCTCCACAACCCGTGCACTGAACTGATATGGCCTTGCGCCCCTTGAGGTGTCTGTCTCAAGAAATTTCCTGAAAACAGTGCCGGTTTCCACAAATTTCGGAAAATCATTTTCCCTTGTCGAAAACTTGACGCTTCCCCTCAGATCAGAGGAATCCACTACCATCATTTTAAACCTGTGAACCACACTCTGGTAACCATCGTATAAATAAATGGCAAATTCGTGAAACCCGATCTTTGTACTGTCAACATCCCAGAATATGCTTCCATTATCTCCAACCTGCATTGATGGGTCACCGCTTATCAGCTTGATCTTCACCGGATCATTATCCGGATCACGCACAATGATACTGTCTCTGTAAATGTTTCCCGCAGGCATGGGCAGAGGCGGCCGGGGCGGAGTCTCCACAACAGGAGGAGAGTTTTCAAATATCAGAAGAGTATCATGGACCTCATTACCACACCTGTCAACTGCCCTGAGATAAAACCTGTTCCCATCAGGTAAATGAAACAGAGGCAGGCGGATTTTCCAGAGATAATCATCTTCGGGCAGGTACCTTTTCCCATTAACAGTCAGTGAATCGATCCCGCTCCCCTCATCAAACGCAATCACCTTGAGGACAACTGTATCACCTGAAACCGTAAGCAGCCGCGCATCACTGCCTCCTACAGTAGTCTCCAGTATCACAGGAGCAACATTGTCTTTCTGTCCGGGATTATAGATAATAACCCTGGATGCTGAAGCAATGGATTTCCCGTCCTGATCCAAAGCGGTGATTGTAATATTGTATGTCCCCTCTTTGAGTTCCACTATCCTGGACCAGGCCGCTTCGAAAGTACCTCTCACTGAGAAAGTATCGGTCACATTCCCGTTTTTGATTCTCAGTTTCACCTCAATGGGATCACCGGCATATCTGCTTACGGTTCCCATTATCCTCACCGAATCCACAGCCTGAAGAATAGTATCGGATGGAGGAACAAGGATCGAAAGATTAAGCTCCGCCCCTTTCCTGGCTTTCGGATCGTACACAAGCCATAGATTGACCGTAGTATCATTGCGGTTTTCCGGGTTATCGAGAGTATAGATACTCACAGGGAGAGAATCTTTAAGAGTGTCAAGCCTGTCAAACACCTTTATATAAAGTGAGTCCTGAGCGATAATGTCAAAAGGTTTTCCGTTGATCGAGGCGGAATCGACTCTTCCCGGTCCGCGATCCTTTATGCTGACACTGAAGAAGAAAGCTGTTTCAGCGGTTCTGATTGTGTTCCCGGAAATAGTATAGTTGTCCTGAATAAAACTGATACGTGGGGGAGTGTTGTCAGACAGGGAAAACGCGAAAGGTACAGCCGGAGACGAGAAATAGCCGTCGCTTACTCTCAGTGTCCCGACACCATCAGCACCGGCACTGTACAGAACGACATTTGTATCGGAAACCGAACTCTTCACAACCGTACCCATCCTGAAATCCCAGATGTAAAAAACATCCCTGTCCCTCACCCCGGGAGTACTGAGCCTGATCTTCTCACCAAAGTTGCCTGATACGGGACTCTGAGAGAGCGGTGACCTGATGTAAAAATCGATTTTCCGGAAAACCTGCTGCCCGTTTGTCCTCCCGGTGATAAAGTTTATGCTGTTGGCTCCGGTATCACTGAATGAGAAAACAAACCTGTAAGGACCCGAACTCAGAGTCTTGCCCTCCTGAGCTCTCCTGATCACCTCACCTCCATCAAAAAACCTGTTTCCAGGAGATATTACCTTGAAATAATCTATCTTCTCCCTTACAGCCAGCATCACAGTGATTGTTTCCGCTGTAAAGATCTCAAGTGTATCACCGGCTGCAAAAGTCATATCGGTTATAAGTACTTCAGAATTGGCAGGATCCTCAAAGGGGTTGTAATCTCCTATGCAGGAAAGAAGAATCACAAATCCGCAAAAAGGCAGGATGAGCAGATAATTTATGCAGGCAGTTCTTTTCATTTTTAAGTATTACAGCACAGGTCAAAATTTAAAAGACCAGGAAAATCCCGTCACTCCTATAAGAACCAGGCTGTATCCTGCGATAGACAATGCTTTGTTTCTGTTGAATCTGGAACGTGCGTCTTTCCAGTCCCTGCTGACATTTGTTGTCAGATTCAGGGTATCGAGACTGCTCAGAGATCTGACCTCCTTCATCGATGTACTGAGTTCATAAGTAAATACTCCTCCGGCAGCCGCTCCCCCCATGGCAAGCGCCAGTCCCACATACCTTAATAAGTTGCGCTTTGCAGCCTCCGGGTCCTTCAGTATCCTGATCGGTACCCCGTCAGCGGTTACATCTTTCACAGACAGGTTATACGAGAAGGACGCCCCGGCAACAACCTGCTTCTCCTCTCCCTCTATAACCAGGTTTGATCGCCCGTTTTCCCTGAATATGCAGTTGGTAAGCCGGATATACTTC
>DAOTAZ010000259.1:0-5388 GCA_035382965.1 Chitinispirillaceae bacterium
GCACTTCGGATATTTAAATTCATTTTCATAGCTGTAATAAGCATTCTGCTGACTTATTCAGTTCTCTTCTCAATCGCCGGAACAATTGCCCTCATTTCAGCCTATAACTTTGTAATGAAACCGATAAAGGAGGTAAAGGCGCTCCGGTCTGTTAACCCTCAGGAAAGCACCTTCATGAAGCTTTACAGAGAAGAGCTCGTCCGGGATGGTCAGCCTGATACCCTCCTTCACCGGTTCGTGCCTCTTGACTCTATCTCCAAAAATCTCAGAACATCTGTGATAGCCTCTGAAGATGACGGGTTTTACACCCACCCCGGAATCGATCTGGAAGCCATGATACAGGCTGCGGCCTACAATCGCAGCCAGGGAGAAGTCAAACGGGGCGGCAGCACCATAACCCAGCAGGTAGCCAAGAACCTTTTTCTGAGTAAAGAGAGAAGCTTTGAGAGAAAAATCAGGGAAGTTGCCTACTCCATACTGATGGAACGCTACCTTGGCAAAGACAGAATACTTGAGCTCTATCTGAACTATGCCCAGTGGGGAAAAAACATCTTCGGATGTGAAGCGGCCTCGATGGAGTATTTCAAGAAGAGCTCGGCTAATCTGACAAGGAACGAGTCGGCAAAACTTGCGGCCATTCTCGCAATGCCATCCAAAATCTCACCCCATAACACCAAATCTGTATTCCTTAACAAAAGAATAGCGGTAATAGCCAACAATCTTTACATGCACAAAATAATCGGGGACTCCGCATACTTCAACCTCACAGGCAAACTCCCCGCACCTAAAGAGGACAGCTCTGGCAGCTCTGGTACAGGAAAAAAAGAACAGACAATATCCGAAAACAGAAAGACCTTTTAACCCTGTGTCTGCGCCCTGCCGGGCGCACAAATAAAAAAAGCACTGCATGGCAGTGCTTTTAATGACCCGGTTTATAAGCGGAAAAGCTATATCTTATATAGATCGCTGGCCTTCACCAGTTCCATCTCGTGCTCCTCAAGCACCCTGATCGCATGCAGTGTATGTTCGGTCTTTATCACAGCAAGAGATCTATCTCCCATGGAAAATGCATACAGGTACTCAATGCTGACAGAAGCATCGGAGAGAATACGAAGTGCACGGGCAAGAGCTCCCGGCGTATTGGGTGTTGAAAGACACAGTACATCGGTGAGACTCACGCTGAATCCCTTTGACTTCAGTATCTCACGGGCTTTCTCCGGCTCAGATACGACCGCCCTTACAATACCGTATTCCGCAGTATCAGCGACACTCAAAGCCGATAAGTTTATTTCTGCCTCAGCCAGTGTTTCTGTAAGTTCAGTAAGCCGTCCGGAACGGTTTTCAAGAAATATTGACAACTGTTGAATGATCATGTCCTGTTCCTTCTGTTAAGATTGAAGATTATTGCGGTTGTCAATAACCCGTTTTGCCTTGCCTTCGCTTCGTTGTATGGTCTTGGGTTCGACCAGATTCACGTTTACACTGATACCCAGGTTGCTCTCCACAGCATGCCTGATTTTCTCTTTCATTGATTCGAGCTTTCTAATCTCATCGGAGAGAAAATGCTCCTCGACCTCTACCAGCAGGCTCAGTGTGTCAAGGTTGTGCTTACGGTCGACAATAATCTGGTAATGGGGTTTGGTACCGGAAGTCTCAAGCAGCACAGCTTCTATCTGTGAAGGAAAAACGTTCACACCGCGGATGATAAGCATGTCATCGGAACGTCCCAGACACTTCCGCATCCTTGCCAGGGTCCGTCCGCATTCACAGCGCTCGTAAGTGAGGCTTGTAAGGTCACGAGTTCTGTACCTGAGAAGAGGCAGCCCCTCTTTGGTAACAGTAGTGAAAACAAGCTCCCCTTTCTCCCCTTCCTCCAGCGGTTCCAGAGTATCAGGATCGATTATTTCAGGTATGAAATGGTCCTCGTTTATATGCAGGCCACTTTGACAAACGCACTCGCTGGCTACTCCCGGCCCTATAATTTCACTTAAACCGTAAATATCTATTGCAGTAATGGAGAGACTCTGCTCGATTTCTTTGCGCATGTTCTCAGTCCAGGGTTCAGCTCCGAAAATTCCTACCCGAAGAGAGATATCTTCACATCTCACCTTCTGATCCTGCATCTCCTCAGCCAGATAAAGAGCGTACGATGGTGTACAGGCCAGAGCTGTTGTACCAAAATCCCGCATTACCTGAATCTGACGCCTGGTGTTTCCGCCTGAAATCGGAATTACAGTCACTCCCACCTTCTCAGCACCATAATGCACCCCGAGACCACCTGTAAAAAGGCCGTAACCGTATGCCACCTGAATTACATCCTTTGATGTTACTCCTGCACAGGTAAGTGTCCGGGCAATCACTTCAGACCAGATTTCAAGATCTTCTTTTGTATATCCAACCACAGTCGACTTTCCGGTTGTACCCGATGAAGCATGCACACGGACAATCTCTTTCATGGGTACTGCGAAAAGAGAATAGGGATAGTTATCACGTAGATCCTGCTTCGTTGTAAACGGAAGCCGGTGCAGATCCTCAACTCCCTTTACATCCTGCGGTTTTATCCCTGCCTCATCAAATTTTTTGCGGTAAAAAGGCACATTGTAGTAAATACGCTCGACCATTTTCCGCAATTTCTCAGACTGCAGTTTCCTCAGATCACTGCGGGATATACATTCAATCTCCTCGTTCCAGTAAATTACTCCAGCTGCGGTGGTATCTGCTTCTTTAATCAAGTTATCCCCTTTCTGAAGTTGTCTGCCGGCTTCCCTGCAAAGCATCGAAACCGGACTTCAGAGCTTTTAAATTGGCATCGTGAAAACGTTGAGGAACACTGTTCTTCAGACCCTCCTGCCATTCCTTAAAATCAATCGATGACAGGCCGGCAAAACTGCCCAGAATAACAGAGTTAACTGTCTTAACATTACCTGCCTCCCG
Organism: Chitinispirillaceae bacterium; assembly: GCA_035382965.1. Classification (GTDB taxonomy): domain Bacteria; phylum Fibrobacterota; class Chitinivibrionia; order Chitinivibrionales; family Chitinispirillaceae; genus JAAYIG01. Next base: position 2,935 of record DAOTAZ010000259.1, read on the forward strand.
GGCAAGAGTCAGTGCGTCCAGAGTATATATGGTTATAGGAAGTTTTTTAAGGTCATCGATAATACTTTCCGGATATTTCTGAGCCCCGGTAATAACAGTCATCGGCGCTATCCTCTGAGTATTGCAGATGATGGTGCCATTTACTTTAAGATAGTCAATATATCTTGCTGCCTCAAGAAGCTCAAGACCCAGAATAAAATCAGCACTTCCCTTTTCGACTACCGGTGAGGAGATGTTGCTGCCGTACCTGACAAAGCTTATAACACTGCCTCCACGCTGCGACATTCCGTGAACTTCAGAGAGTTTTACCTCATATCCCTGCCCCATAGCCACTTGTCCTATTACCCGGGATGCCAGAAGCGCTCCCTGTCCACCCACTGCCGCTATTATGATATTCATTTATATATCAGCCTTTCTATCCTTATTTACTGGTAATAGCCCCGAACCGGCACACACTTTTACACAGCTCGCAACCTGTACAAAGAGTACTGTCTATAAAAGCTTTATTCTCCTTCCAGTATATTGCCGGACACCCCAGAGCGATACACTTTCTGCATGCCTTGCACTTCTCAATTTGAACCTCACATGGCTCTTTACGAATCGAGACTGTCCCCTTCTTCAGAATACAGGGCTTTCTGGTGATTATAACCGAGGGTTCCTTTGCGGCAACCTCTTCCCTTATCACCCTTTCAAGCGCATCTAAATCGTAAGCATCGACATTGGTTACTCTCCTGATCCCGATACTGCGCGCAAGTGCTTCAAAATCAAGCTGAACCGTCTCTGTACCATGGAGTGTGCGCCCGGTTGACGGGTTTTCCTGATGACCGGTCATTGCGGTTACTGCATTGTCAAGGATAATGACGGTTGTAAATCCCTTGTTGTAGACCACATCGATCAGCCCGGTTACCCCTGAATGCCAGAAAGTTGAATCCCCTATCACTGCCACCGACTCCCCGGCAAAAGATTTACCCCTTGCCTTCTCAAAGCCGAAGGCCATACCAATACTTGCGCCCATGCAAATGGAGGTATGCATCGATGAAAACGGAGGAAACGCCGCAAGTGTGTAGCACCCGATATCTCCGGACACCCGGAGCTTCAATTTCTTCAGAACATAAAAAGGCCCCCGGTGATGACATCCGGGGCAGAGCACTGGCGGACGCTGGGGAAGCTGATAACCCAGACTCAATGGTGTTTCAGACAGGCGCCTTCCTGTTAGAGCCTCTCTGATAGTAGAAACATCGAGTTCACCTATGGTAGGCAGCTTCTCTTTACCGATTACCTTTACACCCCAGCTTTTTATGAGGGTCTCGAAGATCGGTTCAAGTTCCTCAACAACATAGAGCTTCTCAAATTTTGACGCAAATTCCTCTATTTTCTTCCGGGGCAATGGATAAGAAAGCCCCAGCTTTAAAAATCCGGCATCCGGCAAGGCCTCCCTTGCATACTGAAATGCTATACCGCTGGTAATAACTCCTACCGGGCCATCACTTTCGTGAACCACATTCAGGTCTGTGGTTTCCGCAAAGCCGTGCAGTTCCTCAAGACGCTTCTCAGCTACCACCCTGCGCTTCCGGGCATATCCAGGCGCTACTATGTATTTCCCTTCAGTGCTCTGGAAATCTTTCAGGGAAATCTGCTGCCGCTCCCCTAGTTCAACAACACTCTGAGAGTGTGAAACACGAGTAGAAAGCCGGAGAATTACAGGCGTGTCAAACTGTTCGCTCAATTCAAATGCCTTTATAACAAAATCTTTACATTCCTGACTGTCAGATGGTTCCAGAACCGGAATCTTTGCAGCGATTCCGAAGTAACGGGTATCCTGTTCGTTCTGTGAACTGTGCTGCCCAGGATCATCAGCAACCACTATCACCAGGCCGCCATTAACCCCCGGATAGGAAATTGACATCAGCGGGTCCATCGCTACATTCAAACCAACATGTTTCATGCAGACCAGTGCTCTGGCTCCAGCGATCGATGCTCCGATACCGATCTCCAACGCAACCTTCTCATTTACCGACCACTCCGAATCAATTTCCGGGTAACTGGAGAGATACTCGGTTATTTCGGTACTTGGAGTTCCAGGGTAAGCTGTAGCAACCGTAACACCCGCTTCGTATGCGCCACGGGATACAGCTTCGTTTCCCAACATAAGTCTTTTCATAGTTCCTGTCCTGAAATCAAAGGTCTGTCCGGACGGTCAAACCCCTGAAAAAAAAATCTAATATTAATGTAGTATTCCAATATAGTTTTTTTCATGTCTTCCATGTGTACAGAGTATAACGCTTCAGTCCCTCAAAAAAATCAGCTAAACCAGGAGAATTCTTCCCCTGCCGGGAAGTTTTTTCCCCTTATTTTTCGGCACTAACTTTCTTAAGTCATTGATTTTAACAAAGTTACATTTTGGCATTCCTGTTGCTTAAGCTCACCACCGAAAGGATTAACAATTATGCATGC
>DAOTAZ010000260.1:0-5367 GCA_035382965.1 Chitinispirillaceae bacterium
AGCGGGGAAGGAAGGACAAGCGGTCGAAGGCACGGGCTGAATTCTGTTATCAATCTCATGAGCAGGAGCTCATACCTCTATCTGTCATTGCCAGATTTCTCAAAACGACTATTCCTCCAATTGCTGTACTTGTGAAGCAAGGTACTCCTGAGGTGGAGGAGTACTGCTCAGCATAGGATCAGATTTAATTACACTTCTCAAAACACTGCTTGAAGAGCCTGCATGGTCCAGGTAGTGGAAGGTTCTTTTATACACTTTCCTGAAGAAGACAGCCAGATGTAATATCAACCCCCAAATCAGATATGCCTTGGAGTAAGAGAGCTATTTATTATGGAGGTGTGTGATACTTACACACAACTAATTAGTCCGTCCCTGAAAATGTAATATTCAAGTATAAAATTAGTCCGTCCCATTGAAAGAAAAAACACTCCCTCCTTATAAAGCATCATTTAAGCAAAAAAAATTAGTCCGTCCCCAAAAAAAGAAAAAAAGAAAAAAACAGTCCGTCCCCTTCCCCCCTCACGCAGCCTCTCCCAGCGTATCTGCATCATGAGCCCCCCTCCTCCCCATCGCTTTCTCCCTCCCGGTAGTCGTATCCTTCTTTGTCTGATGTTCCATCTCTGAATTAATCTCGGCCCCAAGAAGGATAATGTAGCTGGAAAGAAAAAACCACATGAGAAGTATCACCACTGCAGCTAGAGAACCATAGGTAGCATTGTAGCTGTCGGAATTGGAAACGTATAGAGAAAAAAGAGCTGAACCCGAAAGCCAAAGGATAGTGCTTATCACTGATCCCCAACTGACCCATCGCCACCTGGGATTTTCCCGGTCCGGTGCGTAACGGTAAAGAAGAGCCAGGCTAAACACAAGAAAAGCTGCAAGAAGAAACCACTTTCCCCACTGCAGCAATGTCAGTAAAGGCCCTGGAAGACCAAGATCTCCGGCCAGTGCAGGAAGTGCAACGACTAACAGCATGCTGATAATTACAGCAACGATAAGGTAAAGGGTAAAAAGAAGCGTCAGGGCATTTCCCTTTATAAATCCCCGTTTGTCCTCTTCATCGTAGGCGATGTTTAGTCCCTGGAAAAGTGCACGTGTTCCTTTGTTAGCGCTCCAGAGACTCAGTAACAGACTCAGTGCAAGTCCCCATCCAAGAGCAGTAGAGGAGGATCGGGAGATTTGAGTCAGTTGTTCTCTCACAAGCTGGCCTGATTGAGCAGGAAGAAAATTGGAGAGCTCTGAAAGATGCTGATTAACAGTCTGAGGATCTGTGATAAGGCCGTAAATGGAAATAGTTGCCGCTATTGCAGGGAACATCGCCAGAAAAGCATAGAACGCTATCCCGGCTGCGATTATCCCCACATTATCCTTTGAATTCTCTCTTACGACCCTTTTGGCAATATCCCACCAGCCTCTTGCCGGTATCTGCTCCGGAGTTTCCGCTTCTCGCCCGTGTAAATCAGATTGATTCTTCTTTGTCATACTTTAAGCCTGTTACATTGATAGATGATTTATCTTTGATAACAAGCACGCAAATTCTGAACCACAGGGCTACTTAGCTTTTTTATGTACTTCATAGCGCAACTCTACCATTCCGCTTCCCATCTGATGAACAGACACTAAGTGCAAAACCGGACTGAGCACTCTGCGGGGGAAAAGAGGTTTGCCTTTTCCGAGTGTGACTGATCCAATCTGGATAATAAGCTCATCCAGTAAGGAGGAATCATAGAACTGGCCTGCAAGATCTCCACCTCCGACAATCCAGATATTCTTATTCTTTGCAGCATCTCGCATTTCAGCGTGGACAGGTCTAACATCACCATTGGCAAAATGGAGATCGGCGCCCTCAATTACCGGAAGTCTGCGGCTGGAGAATATCCATGCTGGTTGAGTGTATGGCCATGATGAGCCGGTCTCAGCGATGACTTTCTCCTTATTGCTTAATATCCATTCGTAAGTTTTTGATCCCATCACAAGTGCACCAACATTTGAGATGAATTCAGGATAGCTGGAATTGTTAATATCCCCAAGGGAAAATAACCAGTCAAGTGAGTCATCCTCGGTTGCAATGAATCCATCGAGACTTGCCGCTGTATAATACTGTGTTTTCATGTTGTTTTCCTTTGTTTTTACCGGGTTTTTTATCTTCGGGCCAGTATTAGAAGAAGGCAATCTGCAAGAACAAACAATTCAGTGATCTTACGGATACAGGTGAAACGCGTTTGACATAAAATGGTAATGTTTCAAATAGAAATCAACACAGACTATGGGATTTCTGTCTCCCTTTCGCTGGATAAGAATTGTTCTGATACCCCTTACAATGGCACGTAATTAGCATCACTCGGTTTTAATTACAAAACCTCTGCTTTACCGATTCAGAACGGGAACGGATTTATATGCCTGTTGCATTTTCCATCATGGCTCTGACGCTTTTTTGGATCTGCTCTGAAGCTCAGGAGTCAGATTCATTGCTCAGAGTTGATAAGTGTGTACAGATTGCACTTGAGAGGGGGTACTACAGGCAGAGAAATGAAGGAGAGCGTCAGTTGACAAAGGCTGGTATCTATGATGTTTTAAGTGCGGTACTTCCGTTTCTGGGTGCTTCAGCAGGATTCAGCAGAAATGGCCCTGAGCAGCAGCTTATAATCGAAGATCCCGCATCTCCACCTATTCCCGGTGAGGAGGTATGGAATGATCAGTTTCAGACCAGCATAACTCTCAGCGCACCTCTCATTGATGCAGCATCGATAGCAGGTCTCAGGCAGGTAAAAACTGTCTGGGATAATGCGGATGTGGTTTTCCGGGGGGCACAGGCTGAACTGGCATTCGATGTCAAGCAGGCCTTTTACAATCTGCTTGGCGCATATAAAAGTCTCGATGCATCAAGGGCTGCAGTTCTTCAGCTCGAGGAGCAGGTGGCTGTCGCACGCCAAAGGTTTGAGCTTGGTGCCATATCACGTCCTGAACTGCTCAGGGTGGAAGTAGATCTTTCCAGACAGAAAATTGACTTTACCAATTCTAAAACAGCGTTAGAGGCTGAGATGAGAAATCTTGCCGGTTTGATGGGGGTAAATTACCCGGTGCAAATCGACACCTCTCTGTTGTTTCCTGATACTACCGAGGATTTCCCGAGCCTTGATTCTGTCATGAAAAGTGTTCTGAACTCTAACCCGTCTTTACTTTCAGCTAATCTCAACCTGCAGGCCAGACAGTCAGGTGAACTCTCTGTCAAGTTAAGAAAGATACCGGCCCTGGGAGCTGAATTTACTTACGGTTATGCGGATAGGGAGGTTGGTTTCAGGAACTGGGGGGAAAGAGATTTCTGGAGCTGGGGGATTCAGCTTAACTGGAATATTTTTGAGCGGATGAGCTGGTATGGACAGCTCAGGGGGGCATCGGCACAGGTTTTATCAGCAAAAGCTGTTCAGGAAATCACAAAGAGCAGTGTGATTCAACAGGCTAATCAGGCTTACAGCGATTTTCTGTCCTCACGTGAGGCGCTTTCTACGGCTCTTGTTCTCAGAGAACAGGCACAGGAGCAGCTCCGGCTGGCGCAGGAGCAGTTTCGGCTTGGGGCTGGATCGGCCCTGGAGCTTTCCCAGAGTCAGGCTGTGTATCTGGAATCTCTCCGGGAATCTGTACAGATTATTGTCAATTATTATCTCGCACGTGCCCGGTTATTGTTTCTGGCTGGGGCCTGGTGACGATAGAGGAAAAATGAGCAGACAATCAAGATTGATACTCATATCCTTAACTCTCATTTTGGTAAGTATCGTGCTGATTTTTTTCATTTTTCGAAATCGCGGCGGGAGGAGGGTTGAGCTTGCCGAGGTGGTCAGGGGGGATATCACATCGGTTATCTCAGCGCCCGGTGTTGTACGACCCTTGACTCAAGTCCAGATATCCTCGTCTGTAGTGGGGAGAATAGATAGTCTGCCTGTAAAGGAGGGGGAGAGGGTGGATAAAGGGCAATTGCTTATCCTCCTCGATCAGACAGAGTATCAGGCTCAGGTCCGAAGGGCAAGGGCGAATCTGGATCTGACAGAAGCTTCTCTGGCACAGAGCAAGGCTCTATTTAAGAGGTCACAGGAACTTTATAATTCCAAACTTATTTCGGAACAGGAGTATGAGGCTGCACGTACGCAGTTTCTTCTTGATCAGGCTCGTGTCAAGGAATCGCGTGCAACTTATGCACAGGCCTTAGAGCAGCTTGAGGATACCCGGATAACCGCACCCATAAGCGGAACCGTTACCCAGCTTAATGTTGAACTTGGAGAGAATGTTATCCCCGGGACTTTGAATAATCCCGGGACTGTGCTTATGGTGATTGCAGATCTGTCACGGATGCAGATCGAGTGTGAAGTTGACGAAGCAGATATTGCGAGTATCAGGAAGGGACAGCGGGTGGCTGTTGAGGTTGAGGCGCTCTCGGGGAGACAGTTCAGGGGCTCGGTTATGGATATTGGATATGCGGCTGCTTCTGACAGAGAGGATTTTCCCCGCGAGGATGCTACAGTCAGTTATGCTGTTGATATTCTGATAATGGATTCAGTTGACATTTTAAAGCCTGGCATGACTGCAAATGTTCAGATCGTTACTGAAGAGGTAAAGGATGTGCTCATTGTCCCCCTTCAGGCGGTTGTGGTAAGGCCGGTTGGGCAGTTTCCCGGTATGCAGGCGGATGGGAGCAGCGAGGATCTTGACGGAGATGGGGAGATGGAGGGGGTTTTTGTTTATGATAATGGAGTTGCGAGGCTCCTGCCGGTAAAGACCGGAGTGACAGGTGAAGATTACATTCAGATTACCGGTGGTCTTCAGGAGGGACAGCAGGTCATATCCGGTCCATTTGAAGTACTCCGGGAGCTCGATGAGGGAGAAGCAGTGAGGCCAGAGTGATTTGTAAATTTGATTGCGGACTCAGGATTACTTTTTACCATGCTGATTGAACTCAATCATATCTGCAAAGAGTATCTGATGGGAAAGGTGAAGGTAACCGCATTGCGTGACGTGTCCCTTTCTATAGATCGTGGTGAGTATGTTTCTATCATGGGGCCATCGGGTTCAGGAAAATCAACACTGATGAACATCATAGGCTGTCTGGATATACCATCAGGAGGAGAGTACCTTTTTGAGGGAAGAGATATATCCCGGTTTAATGAGGATGGACTTGCGCCTATTCGCAATCGGTCAATTGGTTTTGTTTTTCAGACCTTTAATCTGCTCTCTGGTGATACTGCTCTTCGCAATGTGGAGCTTCCGATGCTTTACGCGGGAGTATCAGCTTCTCAGCGGCGGATAAAGGCGCGGGAATCTCTTGTTTCCGTGGGGCTTGAGCACCGGATCGACCATCGTCCAAACGAAATGTCA
>DAOTAZ010000261.1:0-5338 GCA_035382965.1 Chitinispirillaceae bacterium
AAAACCTTTACCTGAGTTATCATCACTGCCTGAAGTGGCATTGGGATGGACCACAGCGACTACAAAGTTTACTATATCATTCCTTGCACCATTCGGGATCTGAATAGTGCTTTGTCCACCGGAGAAAACAGGACCATAAACTGGTTTGTCATTGCGGTCACGATATACAAACTGTGCCTGCATTTTCTGCTTTGTACCTTTACTTCCAGCAGCATCAGGAGTGAATTCGACTGTTACCGATGTTGCACCGGACGCAAGCTTGATGGGAATTATGTTTCGCCCCTGATGATGAGGGGTTGTCTTTTCGGGTGGCCTGAATTCTGTTGTGCCATCACCACCCGGGAACATGTAGAACCAGTAATTGTTGTTCCAATTGTTTCGCATCAGAGTCCGCATGGTCTCGGTCCACTCTTCGAAATCAAGAATAGCGCTCTTTGCAGCATAAGACATGATAGCAGCCGCATAAGCCTCATCTCCGTAGATACTATGAAATACCTGAAGAATTGATTTGGAGTTATTGCGTTGAGGTACAGTGAAAAGTGACACATTGAAACCCCGCCCCATCACCTGAGACAGGCTGAGGAAGAAAATTTCTCCGCCATAGCGGTGCTGAGTGCTGTGATAAGACCTGTTGTTCATACCCTGATCCGCAGGTCCGGCAACATAGTCGTCCGTAGCCAATCCCATTGACTCAACGGGAATATGGGGCATATTGAGATGCAGTGACGCGGTCCAGCCCATTGTGTATTTCTTGCGCACCAACGCATTAGCCATAGTTGTCAGATAATTATTAAACGCCTCATGTATCCATCCGGAAGCCTGATTGTTGTAAACCCACCGCTCTGCAATAAGAGCATGAACACACTCATGAAGTGCTCCACCGGCCTCGTAATCGTTCCATGTACACGGGTTATGTGGTGTTGATTCGAAATTCATGTGCCCCCAGCGATTACCCTGATATCCGCCATTATTTGCCAGGGTAGCCCCGGGAATACCGGTGTTGAGAACAACCCAGTTTAAGAAGTAACCATTTTTCCACTCCGGGAAGGCAGGAAAACCAACAACTTCGACCACCTCACGAAGCCCTCTCTCGAGGTCCGCGATTCGACTCTTTGCCAGCTCATCGGTTATACACGATGGACGTTCAGAACCAATCAGCATAACGACATATCCATTGTTATGAATAGCCGTAGTGACACCACTAACATAAGGACCGACCTGCAGCCCGGGATTGACAGGCATCGAGTCGCCCGCGTGGACTTGCGGCCATCTGTCATAAAGCTTATCCGTAAGCTGAATGTTAAGAGTATCTATATAAGATGTCACTTCAACTGTCTGCCGCAGACTGTCTTTGAAAGTTATTTTGAGATTGTCAACTGAGGCGGTTTTATTTAATTCTGAATGAAAACCGGGATTACGATCGATACCCATCTCGGATTTTGTAAAATACAGTCCCTGAGGCAAACCGTTTTTTCTGTTGTGGAGAGAAATCGCCTTGCCTGTCAAATCATAAACAACTCCCGCTTTATTATAAAGAGACAATGGAAGCCGGCCGGTATTTTCAATGTAAATGAAATTCTTCATCTCGGAAGAGTTATTGGCAGTGTGCTTTTGTATCCTGTTAACAGGTGTACCCCCGTCACGGAGGAAATGGAATTTTCCTTCTTTGTCGGTGGTAACCTTCATCTGCGCCCCTTCCAGAATCAATTGGAGCCCGGGTATCGGATTTCCATAGACGGAAATTACAGTTCCGGACAGATCGATTTTCTGAGAATAAGATTCAGTGGAGAGAAACAGGAACAATGCTGCAACAGCCAGTGATTTGTTTAAGTTGATCATTTTAATACCCCTCTGCCCAGTTTATAGATCTGATAAATTTTTCCTGCTCTTTTGTTTATAAGGGTAAACCCTTTCTGACGTTACCGTTCTTGAGAATTATTACTTGATAATATACGCAAATTTTGTATAAAAGGATCTTGCATAAAAAGATTATGTTGAGTATTTACTCAACATAACCGGGGGGAATAATCTGCTGTTTTTGTTGGTGATAAAGATAGTAAGAGGGAATAACAGGCAATTCCTGACCGTAATGTACATTTTCAAATCGGAAGTATCGCTTGTAATAAGCACTTGTCACCACAGGACGTCATGCCTGTGAAAACAGGCATCCAATCACTTGTCAATACCACTCTCTTTTAATTTCATCTGCGAGTCTACATGAATTTTTCCTGGATTCCTGCTTCCGGCAGGAATAAAATAGAGGAAAGAGTGTCATTTGTAAGGAGCACTTGTCACCCAGGGAACGTCTGCCTGTGAAAACAGGCATCCGGTTTCTTCAGGAGCGCTCAGGTATGATACTCGGCATTAATTTTGACATAATCGTAGCTTAGGTCACAGGTATGAGCGATTGCCGCAGCTTTCCCTTTACCCAGATTTATGTCAATATCAACCACCTTCTTTTTTAGAAGTTTGTGAAGCTTTTTCTCATCAAAAGGAACCGGCTGGAGATTCTTGAAAACCGGTACTCCGCACATAAGAATTGTCATTTTCTCTTTTGAAAAAGAAGCCCCTGAATACCCTACAGCGCATGAGATCCGGCCCCAGTTGGGGTCATTGCCGAAAAGTGCACATTTGGTCAGATTTGAGTTGGCTACTGCCTTGGCAGCCTTTTTAGCATCTTTTTCATTCAGCGCGCCGGCAACCCTGATCTCAACTCTCTTAGTCGCACCCTCCCCATCAGCGGCAATTTTCTTGCACAGATCATTACATACAGTAAAAAGTGCATTCTGGAAGAGATCCAGCTCTGATACCGTACGGATTTCCACACCCGATGCCCCATTTGCAAGTACCAGAACCATATCATTGGTAGAGGTATCTCCGTCAACAGTCAGATTGTTGAAGGTCATGTCTATCACCCGCTTGACAATTTTATTCAGCTTCGCAGCACTTATGGATACATCAGTGGTGATGAAAGCCAGCATCGTTGCCATATTCGGATGAATCATTCCTGAACCTTTGCAGCATCCGCCGACTATGAAGTGCTTTCCGCCTATCGACACCTCAACCGCACTCTCCTTTTTGACAAGATCTGTTGTCATGATTGCGGTAGCAAACTCCTTTCCGTTTTTCGCAGAAAGAGACCTGACCAGGGGAGACATAGCTGACTTGATCTTTTCCATTGGAAGGAATTTTCCTATGACACCGGTCGAAGCAACCAGAACTGCCTCTTTCCTGACTCCGATTGCACTGGCGACAGCCTCGGCCATAGCCCTGGTATCAGCTTCTCCCTGTTTACCTGTACAGGCATTTGCACAGCCGCTGTTGCAGATTACTGAAAAAATCTCTGATGAGGGAAGAAGATTGCTGCACCAATCAACACTCGATGCACGGATAGCGTTAGTGGTGAAAGCACCGGCAGCAGTACACGGCCTCTCACTGACCAGCAAAGCAAGATCCTTCTTACCGGTAACCTTGATCCCCGCCTTCAACCCACCAGCCTTAAACCCCGCAGCCTTCGTCACCCCTCCGGGAACTATCCTCAGCGATGACGGTACACTCTCCTGTCTCATAGAACTGATCCTTTTAGTTGCATAATTTATAAGGAATCCGTTTTTTTGTTTCCCGCATTTTAATCCTGACCGGAAACACAACGCAAAACCAATTCTCAGGATTCCTGAGCAATTGGTGGTAAAAATAAATATTTCAGAGCATATTGCCCTAAATTTCTCAGGGTAAGGATATTTTACCAGAAAAGGCGCCAATTCAATTTCTTTGACTTGTTATCATGGAAAAACATATTTATACTGTAATTATGAGGTTCTGCCTTAGAATTTTGCTTTTTCTGAGTTTTTCTTTTCCGGTACTGTCATCAGCCCAGGATTCTTTATCCTCCACGGTTCCGTTGACTTCCCCGGAGGCGCCACAGGACGCAACCTATATTATTAAACCAGGGGATACCCTTTGGGATCTGGCTTTTCATTTTCTTTCTGACCCTTTCAAATGGCCTCTGATCTGGAACGCAAACCCCTATATCAAAAACCCTGACCTGATCTACCCCGGAAATTCATTACGCATTCCCGGCAGAAATGAATCCTTTGCAGGGCAGAAAGCAATCAATGCTAATGCTGAGCCTGTGATGGTTTCCCAGACCAGGGGCGCGATTATGGAATCAGCTTCCATAAGAGACGATCTCGAGAAAGTATCACCCTACAATCAGGATTCCCTGATTCTGTCGGCAATCCGGATGAGAAACCCTCTGAGTGCAGCTTTTTTCGCTGCGGTTCCTTTTCTGTGGACCGAAAAGGATCCCTCCGGATACATCTACCCGGGAAATGCGATTGTCGACAAACCGGTTAACCAGGAGTCATATCAGAGGTTTGAGCGCATTTCCATTAAGCCCCAGAAAGGCGCCGGTTACAAGGTTGGTGATACTGTCGATGTTTTCTCCTCGATCCGTTTTGTCCGCTTCAATTCCTCTATTTCAAATCTGGTTAAAAGGATCGCAAGAGCCCGGGTCATAGAAGTAGGTCCGAAGCGGATTCACGCTGAGCTCTTCGAGATGTCCGATCCGGTAAAAGGAAAGGAAAGAGTTGCCTTATCAACTCCTTTTACTCCAAAGGAGATCGATACTCTGGTTGAACCGGATGTAGTGATCGGGGCAGAGGTTTTCACCAGAGTGGAAAAAACTGTGCAGGCGTATCCTTTTCAGACACTTATTCTTAACCGTGGTGAGGCAGATGGAGTCCTGCTGGGAGATGTATTTGCAGTTTATCACAAAGATAAGCCTGTCAATAATCCCTCACTTGCCGGTGTAGGTTATGTGGCTCATCTGAACAAAAATTCCTGCTCCATGGTTATCGTGAATTTGTCAGGTGAAAAGATTGAAGATGGTGACAGAGCAGCTCTTATAAGAAGAGCAAGATTCAGGGGAATTGATGGGTAGAGCACTTCTAAAGTTTGGGCAGATGTTAATGATCAGCAGACGGAACAGAAGCGTCCGTCAAAGCATTATTCTTCTCTTTACCAACATTCTTCTTATCTCAGGAGTTGTTTTCACTCTTGAAATTATCCTCATATTTCTGGGTATCGGAAACATCTTCCTTCCCCTTACTACCAAAGCGCTTTCGATTCTGAATGGCATCTTTTACTGAAATTTAAATATCTGATTTTTAAAAATGCTTTTCAGGGTCGGTATCGGTATCGAACATTGAAATGTAAGATTTACATTCCGGTTTCTTTGAGCTCGACAATCTCAGGTTTCAGTTTGTTTCCGTCAATCCTGAGCAATCCGGCACTGATCGGCAGCCTGAACCTGCGGGGCCCGGCACTTCCCGGATTA
>DAOTAZ010000262.1:0-5326 GCA_035382965.1 Chitinispirillaceae bacterium
CAACTATCACCATTTCTGATCCTTTCCAGAAGTCTCTCTGTGTCTTTTCGCATCGTTTTGTCATTAATTACAGTTTTATCACAAAGCAGTTTTTCACAGATACGTGAGGCTTTTTCTTTTTCACCATTCATTACAAGCATGTGCGCAAGCTTGTTCCTTGTTACTGCTGAATTGTATTCTCCCTCAGGAACCAGTGCGTATGAATCTGACAGTTTCTCATAAGCAGCCGCAGCCAGAGAATAGTTCTGAATTGCTTCGTAATATTTCGCTTTGGACCACAGTACAAATCTGCTCTGCGGGTAACGCTTCTCCAACTCCTTGATCAGATGCAAAGAACGCTCCGGCTTCTTCTCTTCTGTGTAAATATCGCAAAGGGAAAGTTTCGCGGCAGTCCCGGTTAATTCCGCACTCCTGCTGCAGTTTTCCAGCTTCCTTATACCGCTTTCCCTGTTACCAGGATACCAGAACAGAATCCACCACAATCTCGACCTGAGTTCTGCCCTTGCATAATCGTAAAGTCCCAGAAAAAAATCGGCCTCAGCATTGGATGAATCAAGGTCTTTTGCTTCCTGCAGCAGCTTTAATGCATTAAAACCGTTCTGAAGCGATGGGATATAGGATTTGATGTGCAGATAAAATGTGGCATGGATTGCCTTACAGAGTCCCTCGAGTGTTTTTGAGTATGAAGAGATTCCTTCCCGTTTCTGATACTCAGTCACAAGATCGATCGCTTTATTATACGAGGAAATAAACCCAGCGGAATCCACAACTTTCTCGAAATCAACATTCCGCATCCCAATAACCGCCAGTTTCAGCACAGATGGAAGCGGGTCAGAGGGATTCTGACGAATAAGAGAATCACAAATTGAAAGCGCTTCATTAAACTGCGAATTTAATATTTGTTCTACTATAAGCCCGCGATAAGAATCACTCTCTTCCGGGAAACTGAAGGAATACACACCGGATGAGACAGCACAGCAAAGAAGAATGATTAATTTACACTTCATGAATCACCCGGAACCAGCGATGGATATGAAACACCATGACGTATTCGAAAATACAGCCATGTCAAAAAGAATACAACCATCGCTGCTGGAATCATAACCGGTACCAGTATCCCCGCACATACCATACACAAAGCACCGCCTACCTTGTAGGTGGATTCAGTCCAGAACTGATTTGGCTTGAATATGTACCCCGTATAAAACGGGAGACTGCCAGCGAAACATAGAATCACAATGATATCTGAAGTAATGATGGCAATGATACCTGATCCCAGAAGAAACAGCAGAGCAAGAAGATGAGCCCTGAAATTACCAAACACCACTGCCGTGGTGTTTTTACCGCTCGCCAAATCTCCTGGTCTGTCTGGCATGGTTGAACTGATTGACCCCGCAGACATCAGAAGAAAGTAGGGTAGAGATGCTCTTACAAATTCAAGGCAGAAAAAATCTCCCCCCGCAATCGACCATCCGGCACCGAAAGCTATCACTCCATATCCTGTTGCATTGGAGAGAAAATCAAAAAACGGCCTTCCGGAAAAATAAAACGGCTTAAAAGAGTAAACTGTTCCGATTATTATTGTTAAAACTGAAAGTACCGAGATAACAGGTCTTGAGAACATCAGAGGTAAAAATATGGATACAGTTGATAAAAGCACAGAGACTGCAATTGCTGATTTAAGTGAAACAACACCCGATGCGATCAGTGGTTTACCGCTGTTTTCCCTGTCAACATCGATATCTGCAATCTGGTTTAAAATGTAAACGACAGCCACAGACAGGGAAAAAACTACCACCCACAGCAATTCCTGGTATTGAATCAGGGACCATGCGCGGGGAAGATCAGTCAGTGTAAATCCTTTGAAACGCCAATAACCAAAAACAGCAAATCCCCATACCGGAACCAGAAGAAGAGGGCGAATGACAAAAAACAGATCAATAAGAAAAAGGAATTTTGCCTTCATTTCGATTTGAATGTAGGGTAATCTATCCCGAAGCGCCATTTATAATAGAGTCTGCTGCCGATAAAAGTGAGAATAATGAGCAGGCCGTATTCAGGAACATACAAAGCTACTGCAGCAGATAAGAGAAAAACAGGCCATTTGAAAGCCCTGAAGGCAATTTCTTTTCTGGTGGAGATCGCAAAAAACAGGAAAAAGCAGAGGCTGATCGATGCAGGAAGGGCCATTACCCAGAAATGATTCTCCATGAAAAAGGAGAAGAAAAAAGCGAAAAAGCAGAGAAAAGCGGCACTCACTGCTGTGACTTTTTCCCCGTACTTTACACAAAAAGTCTGCTTTCCGGTCAGACGATCCCCTGAGGCATCCGGAATAGTCGTAGCCAGAAATACTGCCCCGTTTGCAAGAGCCGGAGAAATGGATGAAATCAACCCAACGCGAATATCGGCGGGGGACAACGGAGATCCATATTTTGCAATATACCAGCCCAGTAAAAACGTAAGCATCCCATGACCCAACGCGTTTGCCAGGACACCACCCAATGCCCTGTTCTTAAGCGTAAATGGAGGAAGGTTATACATCACACCGATTAATAATCCAGCAAAAAAAAGAACAATGACTGCCGGATCATAAAAAAAACTGATAACCATCCCGGAAACCGCACAAAGCACTGCAAGAGTCCAGGCTGCAGGAACAGAAATGAATCCATGTGGAAGAAGAAAAAGCTTATGGTTTATTCTGTCGCTTTCAATATCGACAATCTGGTTCACAACGTAAATTGACGCGACAATCAGAGAGAAACCAATCAGAGAGAGCCAATGCCATTTCAAAGTATCTCCCTGAAGCCATCCACCACCGATACTCGCAGATTCATTTCCGGTGATCCACCCCAGTATTAAGATTGTCCATACAGGAGCCAGTAATGGGATACGAAGCAGGAAAAAACCATCCAGAATGCTTTTAAAAGATATTCGCACCAGTGTAATCCCACAGAAATAGAGGAATCAGGGGAAAGAAAATCAGTCCCGTCAGAGAAAGAAATATAAAATCCGCACTCTCTTACAGGGCTAAAATAGATTATCATTCAGTTCCGGGAAGAGCCGGGAAAGGATAGTTTCCAACAGGGAAGGGGTTGGAGTAGATCCATGCTTTTGATTTACGATACACTTCAATTCTGTAAATACCACTATCAGTAATCTGGAATTCTGCTTTCTTACCCTGAACAGTCCGGATACGTTTACCATCAGCCACAAGATGAATTGTTCCCTTTTCAGGCAAACGGACAAGGAGCTTTGATGGCAGTGAGAAGTGAGCGGGTTTACCCGGAAGAACTATCTGCCCGTCTTTACACTCCATGAAAAACTCTGTCCCTCTTGCATCTCCTCTTCGAAAATTACTGAAGAAACCCCTGCCATCACGTAAAGCGTTTAAAATCGCCCTTTTTGATCCGGGGAAATCTGATTTGTCTATTTCATCAGTAAGGTAAACGTGTGTCCGGATCCCCTGCAATTCCACTTTGATAGGGAAAACAAGTATGGAAAAAATTCCTTTGCCTACCCGTCTGGTGTGCGCATCAACTCCACCGATACCGCTGATGAATCTCTCACGGTTAAGAGAATCCCATTTCATCAGAAGTTCCGATGGAGGCGCTGCGAGAAATCTCCTTGGATAGAATAAGCGAATAGCACTGAGAGGAGAACGGATTTTTTCTATCCAGTCAGACATCTGATTCCATATCTCTATCCCGTCAAAACCACTGACTTGCCATTCTGTCCAGGGGTAAGGAGGCAGGTTGCCGAAATAGTGCCTTTTTTCAGCAGGATGAGCCAGGAATCCTATTCCACCCGAATCCTTAACCGCATTTATGTAATCCTGTGGATTGTCAAGATTGTGGAAAACTTCATCTACCCCCAGAGCAAGATAATGGTTGTGATTTATTCTGTCCTGATGCTCATAGCCAACAAGCACACAGACATCACCTCTGAAACCCTCCTGACCACTCTCTTTTCCACCAAGGGACATATGATCTGTAACAGCAATAAAGTCCAGGTTTACAGCATTTGCGGCGTCTATCAACTCCTGATAATTAACACCACCATCAGAGTAGGTAGTATGCAGATGAATCGCACCGCAGATTTCTTTGGCAAAACTCGCAGTGATCATTGGTTTTCAGATGTTCCCACGGGAGGGATTATACCAGAACTGCCGGTATCCGACCGCTTCTTCTGAGTTGGAATTAAAAATAGCCTTTATACGGAAAATATAAAAACCGGCAGGCACCTGGGAGTAGTAATCTGAAAAACCATCCCAGACAAGGCTGTCAATTTCCTCGCCGGTGCAAACTACCGGACGATTCCAGACAGTTTTCCCTTCAGAATCAAGAATAGTATAAACTACCCTCTCAAGGCCAGTGTAAGACATTGTTATTTTAAATATTACGCTATCCCCATTAAAGCTGATCTTTGAGATTTCCGGCTTCATTGAGGTACTCTCTTCGGTAGCAGTATTACCTGAGCGTTCCGGTACCTTTATGGTAAACAGACCTGTCTGGCTCTTTTCGGAAGGGATGTACTGATTCTCCCCTGGTACCAGTAATACATCATAAACTTTCCCTGGAGTAAACAAGGCAAGATTTAACCTGACACTGTCCTCTCCAGCCGGAACGCTGAAAAACAACTTCGGATTTCCCTTATCAGAGGATTCGCATAGAAGTAAAACATCCTCTCTATTTGATTCACAACGTTCAAGATACACACACAATTCTAAAGAATCCTCCAGCATCTTTGCATCCCTTATTGACGGGTACTTACAGTTTTCTTCGATGCCTCCGGAAATTTTCCTATTAGAGGTAAAGGATGTGATTAAAGTATCGCTTAACTGTCTGCCTGCTGACAGTACAAGAGCAGCATAGATCGTATCACCCGGTTTTGAGATATTATCATGTAAAGTGAGAAAAATGGTGTCGGAATCGGAGTAGAAAAATCCTGGATCGAGCCTGCGCGAATAAATGGTGTCGCTGAAGTCGGGCAGTGGGGAGGAGCCATACCAGATATGGAGAGAATCGGCGGACTGAGGTGAAATCTGAATCGCCAGTTGCAAGGAATCTCCCCCAAGATGTTCTCCTAGAAACACACGCGGGAGAAAAAACACGGTGTTGAGTATTTTTTCAGGCTTTTGATTGATAATCTCAGGACTTTTCTTCTTCCTGGAAATGATCTTTTCAGTCTCAGCGGAAGGAGCCACTTTTACCCGTGCAGCTCCTTTCACAATTATTCTGCAGTTCCCGGTTGTATCTGATCCATACTGGTTTTCCACAATGCAGACATAATTTCCCTCATGGACTTTCTTAAGATGCCTGATCACGAT
>DAOTAZ010000263.1:0-4886 GCA_035382965.1 Chitinispirillaceae bacterium
CATGAATAAAAATATTTTGGTAATAGGTGTGTCCACCAATTCGGGTACAATTCATATTTCAACTAGCCTGATTGAATCAAGCGTTCAGCATGGGTAATAAAGGATATATAGAACCAAGCTTTTTATTATAGCAGTATCTTCTGAAGAATAAAAACAACAGCAAACACTGGTTTTAATTATCCCCTCACCAGCAGCACCGCCAACAGTACCAGCACCGGTACGCACAGTCCCACATGCACCAGAAGGTTCCTGAAAAACAGTTCACGCGATCTTAATCTCAGGTAATAACCGATTCTTTTTACTGTAGCGATCAGT
Source organism: Chitinispirillaceae bacterium (assembly GCA_035382965.1). Lineage (GTDB taxonomy): Bacteria > Fibrobacterota > Chitinivibrionia > Chitinivibrionales > Chitinispirillaceae > JAAYIG01. Next base: position 316 of record DAOTAZ010000263.1, read on the forward strand.
TTCTCAGCCCTGAAAGGGACCTGAATTACTTCAAAAATACCATCTTTAAGGTAAGAATACTCTAAAGCGTCATTTTCATCTCTGGTAAATATCAGAATCCCGGGTGCGCGATGAGCCATTTTAAACATCTGCATCAAACGGTAAGGATGACGGGGGAGGAAATCGGATTCGATCAATACTAGCGAATGGCGGTGTATAAGAAAACTGCTCATTCCCATCTTTCGGTCGGTTTCAACATCAACCGTATACCCCAGGGTTGAAAGGATAGCTTTTATAGCCGATCCAGGAGAACTGCTTTTTGCCAGAACAAGGCATCTTTTCCTGGCGAAATTGTGACTGATCATACTACCCCTGAGCTCATTTCAACGGCTGAAACCCGTACTGACGAAGATGGCCTGTGCCTCCTCCCCGGGATACAGACTGCCAATAACTTCTTTATAAACTCTTTAGTCGCTATTTCATCCTCCCAGACAACAAGCGTTCCGTTTCTTTTTACCTCATTCACACTGAGTCTGGAATCTGAATTCATTCTCACCAGATATACAGGACCATGAATCATCGATGACAACTGTTTTGCCGTCTGCAGGTTTTCTCTGTTCCCCTCAGAACCACTGTCCCTGATAACAGCCGCTTTGATAGATGTGCTCAGTGTGGAAAGATCTTCCTTATTTAAAGGAATAAATATCAAACCACTCCCCTTTTGCCGCTCCAGGCTATAAGCTAACAGGCCATCATTATCGAGTATACCAATCAATTCTACCTTCTCATACCCGCTGTAACGGTATTTGCTTATCCCCAATGCCTTCTTGAACCGCCCACCGAATTCAAGAAGGTCAAGTTCAATCACTAACGGTACTGCCAGGTAACACAGAACCGGAATAATAAAATACCGGGGTACAAAAGCAGACAAACCACTCCGCAACTTAGTGTAAAAGCAATTATAAAAAGAGTCAACGCTGTTTCCAGATGTGTAAATCCCCTGAAGATAAACCGGTGATGAATATGTAAATTATCCGCAGCGGCTATGTGACGGATCCGTTTGAATAAAGGAAGCTTTTTGTCTCTTGCCCTGAAATATCTCCTTACCATCGTGACCAGAACTTCTGCTACAGGAACCCCGACAATAAGCGGTACAACCACTATTGTGCGGGTACCTGTAACCGTACTTGCTAAATGCAAGGTAAGCACTGCTACCATGGCACCCAGAAATAAAGATCCTGTATCTCCCAGAAATGCCTTTGCGGGGGGCATATTGTGGAATAGAAACCCGATTATTGAACCTGCTAAAATCAGACAGATAATTGCTGCTGCTTCCTGACCCCTAATTCCCAATAAGGCAGTAGTGGTCAGAATCGCTATCAGCGTTATTCCTCCCGCCAGCCCGTCAACACCATCCATAATATTGAATGCATTTATTATTCCCAGGATCCAGAGAGCAGAGATAATTTTGCTGAACCACAGGGGGAAAGAAAACATCCCCGCAAAAGAGATCGTGCCGGAATGGACCTCAAACACATACACCGTGATAAGAGCCACCAGGACTTCCCCAAAAATCTTATGCCTCGCCCTTACATTTACAATTGAACTGTCATCGAGAAATCCAACCGTTCCAATAAATGCACAGATGATAAGAATTGCAGAGATGAGATCCCGGGGTATCCTTGGGGAGAAACCGTAGTTTTCCTGAAGAAAAAACCAAAGTGATATCGTTAACAGAAAAGATATTATAATTGCCACTCCGCCGAACCTTGGAATAGGATCGATATGCAATTTTCTGGAATCAGGTTTATCCGAGAAAAACCGGACAAGCGGCGTTTTTAGAAATATGTTCAGAAGAAGTAAACAAAGAGGAAATGAGACAAGAAGAAATAAAGCTTTTTCGATGATATAAGTGTACTGGGCCATTGTACATTTACTGCCCGGATGTGGGGTGAAATGCAGATTGAATCTTAAGGTTTATTGATATTAAATCTGACCGTAACAGCCTCAAAATATGAAATATAACTAATGGTCTGCAGGTTAACAACAAATGGTTTCTGAAACCGGTTCAGGTGCTGCAGTACCATAGCCTCTGCCATAACCTGATCTAATTAACTTCCGACTATTCTAACAACCTCACCACCAATGCAATAATTGTCACTGCGGAGGTGATGATAGCAAGAGTATCCCTTACAACTTCGGTTACCGATGGGCCGGTGCGTTCCTTTTCCGGCTTCGGAAGTTTCTTTGCAACAAAGATCTCTGAACCCTCCTTTACCTTTGGATTGGAGAATCCATTTTTCCTCACCTTTTTTGTATAACCAGCAGGGCCTGTTACCAGAATAAAATTGCTGCTGTCGGCAAGCCCTCCTGCCATCTTTATATAATCCTTCACCCGTAAATTCTCCTTGTAACTTAACTGGCCGGAGATGTTAACATTTCCATGAACATAAACTGTATTGGGTCGAGGTGGAATATGAATAGAATCTCCCTTGAAAAGGAGAATATCCTCTTTGGATCTTTTTTCCTCAATGATCTTTTTAAAGTCGACCAGAAGCCGCTTCTTATTTCTTACAATGGAAGCTCCCTCCAGAAAAGCATCCGGAAGAAGACCGCCGGCTCTGATTATCAGGTCAGAAAGTTTGTCCCCGCGTTTGTGTATGGCATATTTACCCTGATATTTTACAAGCCCGCTTATTTTGACATAATTATCAATCACATAATCCGGATCAGATCTGACTATGATCTTGTCTCTGTCCTCCAGAATAAAATTCCTCATCCGCTCATCAGTATAATCCAGTGTATCCGGAAGATTCAGTCTGAATACAATTGCAATCGAATCCGACTTGCTTCTGTCAATTCTGTAGACATCCACAATTCTCCTGTATGCTTCTCGCGTGAACCCGCCTGCTCTCAGGAGAGCATCCACAACAGTCATATTTACACTCATTGGATAAGTGCCCGGAGCCCTCACTTCTCCCTCGACTGTTACCTGAAGATCGCTGAATTTCTCCACCTCTTTCTCATATACTATCACTTCATCACCCGGCTGCAAGGCAAAATTATATCCGGGATCATTACGCAACTTTTCCAGATCAATCGGAGTAATTTTTGTCGTTACAAGATCTTCATTGAGCCGGATAATATCCGCTCTTTTGGTAAAAGCTACATTATCAAGCGGCTTTCCATAGTTGAATATCAGATCTTTAACAGTCAGATTCTCACACTGATAGATTCCGGGATAACTGACCGCGCCGGAGAGTTTTACAATGTTAAAAGCCTCACTTCTAAGTGGTATAACATCGATCGAATCCCGGTCGTAGAGAACAAAATCCTCCTTAAAACCCAGGTATTTTTTCAGATCCAGATCCACTACCCTGGTTATTGTGGTTGAATCGACGCGCTGGTCAAAGGGAAGTATTCTGTAAATCAGGGCCCGGTCGATATTCGTCGATGCGGGTATGCCGCCGCAGAAAAGGAGCAGATTCTGAAGGTTTTCCTTTTCTTTCAGTTCATATATTGCCGGCCTGAATACAGAACCTGTTATCGCTACTGTCTTTCCCCGTCTGGGGACAAATATTACATCATTGTTCTGCAGCTTCACATCTGTAGTGCATCTGCCCGCAAGGAGGTATTCATAAATATCAACTGTAGCTATCTCTTTACCTTTACGAAGGACTTTTATATCGCGCAGACTTCCTTTCTCCAGCGGACCTCCCATACTGTAAAGAGCGTTAAAGGCTGTAGCATAACTGGATACCGTATAGCCGCCCGGTGATAGCACCTCACCCATAACAAAGATCCGTATCGGGCGAAGCTGGGCAACTGAAAGATCCATGAATGTGCGAGGTGGATAAGCAGCCAGACCGGAGTAATGCTTTGACAAAAGATTTTTTATCTTCTGCTGAAGACTGTCAAAGGGAACACCAGTAACAAAAACCTGTCCCACTACAGGGATAAAGATTTTTCCCTCTTTATTTACAGTGAGCTCATACTGAAACTCCACCTGGCCCCAGACTGAAAGCCTCAACACATCACCAGGTCCTACCAGGTATCCTGGATCGACCGGGCCAACAGCATTGGGTCTGAACGCATCAGGCACATTCTTGAATATCGAGTAGCCAAAATAAGGTATCTTTCCATCATTCACCACTGTTTGTTGCTGATTTACTTCAACCGGGCTTGTATCAGGGTTGAAAACCACCTGCCCTGTATTAACACCCAGAATATCATCACTGCTCTCCACTACTTTGTTAATATACGGACCTTTCCTTCCTTCTATGTAACTTTCTTTCATGGCATCGATCTGCTGCTGAGTGTATCCTTGCCCCAGCGCACTCTGCTCCAGTTGCCTTATCTGTGATTGACTTGTCGGGTAAGATGAAGCCGAACCTGAAAAGACAGTCGGTTGTGAAAAAACCGGAATTCCAAAAAGAAAATGTACACAGGCAATCTTCACAGAATATATCAACAGTTTACTTATTACAGACCGGGGACCTCGTAAAAGGAACACTCTGCCTCCATGTATTGAATGATTTTTCAACTGCTTACAATAAAACAAAAAAATACTTCAGATTAAAACAAAAGGCAAA
>DAOTAZ010000263.1:4896-5283 GCA_035382965.1 Chitinispirillaceae bacterium
GTATTATAAACATTATTTTCTAATCCGGAGGAGTAACCCAAAAAACATGATTTATTGAAGTAAAAAAGCCCTGAACGACAAATAGGGAATTTTTTTTAAGGTGCCAACAGGAGAATCATAATCAATAAGATTCTATTTAATATTAACTTCTCAATTTGTCCACTTTTTTTGGCGTCTCATGAAATTATTTAAGCAGGTTGAATGAACATTCCCTGAACCTGATATCTCGATTCCGATTCCGATTCCGACCCCGAAAAAACACTCAACTTTTGATTCTTTCTATTTCTGCTCTATCCTCTGAGATCCCCATCGACCTCTTTACAACCCACAGCGGCCTTCTCTTTACCTCATCGTATATCCTTCCGATATACTCCCCGATAACCCCCA
>DAOTAZ010000264.1:0-5266 GCA_035382965.1 Chitinispirillaceae bacterium
GAACCCGCAAAGGCTGCTCCGGCTAAAACAGAAGAAGCTCCCAAAGCCGCGCCTGATAAAGCGGAACCCGCAAAGGCTGCTCCGGCTAAAACAGAAGAAGCTCCCAAAGCCGCGCCTGCCAAAGCGGAACCCGCAAAGGCTGCTCCGGCTAAAACAGAAGAAGCTCCCAAAGCTGCGCCTGCTAAAGCGGAACCTGCAAAGACTGCTCCGGCTAAAACAGAAGAAGCTCCCAAAGCTGCCCCTGCTAAAGCTGAGCCAGCAAAGGCTGCTCCGGCTAAAACAGAAGAAGCTCCCAAAGCTGCCCCTGCTAAAGCTGAACCTGCAAAGGCTGCTCCGGCTAAGACCGAAGAAGCTCCGAAAGCAGCTCCGGCTAAAGCGGAACCTGTAAAGGCAGCTCCGGCTAAAGCGGAACCTGTAAAGGCAGCTCCGGCTAAAGCGGAACCTGTAAAGGCTGCTCCGGCTAAAGCGGAACCTGTAAAGGCTGCTCCGGCTAAGACTGAAGAAGCCCCGAAAGCTACGCGGCTAAAACAGAAGAAGCACCCAAAGCTGCGCCGGCTAAAGCCGAAGCTTCAAGTGCCACACCAGCCAAAGTTGAACCAGTTAAAGTCGTACCAGCCAAAGCTGAAGGATCAGAAAACGAGTCTCCCAGCACACCGGTAAAACCCGAAGCTCCAAAAGCCACTCCAGCTAAAGAGGAGCCTGCAAAGGCTGCTCCGGCAAAGAGTGAATCTGCTCCGGTTGAAAAAAAGAGTGTAGAGATCGCTTGTATTAAATCCGAAGAAGCGATAGAAAAAGCGGCATTGGAAGAAGCAGATAAGTTAAATGCTCAGACTGCCAAACAGGACCTCAAGAATGAGGATTCAAAAGCAAAAAAGGCTCATGCTGATCCTGCCAGAGAGAGATCAATGAGACGGAACGAAGCAAGATAGGGCATTTCTTTTAACTAAGCAGGCGATGAGGGATCTCGACCTCATCGCCATCTTCACCGGTTGATAGATTCACATCAGGTAAATAATATTGACAAAGATTAATACAGCTATCCATTTAAAAATGGTGTTGGAACCGATGTGATTGATAACTATCCCATCGTAAAGCAGAACACTGCATCACAACCATTTCCGCTCCCCTTGCCTTCCTGTGAAAACCCGTCTTTCAGATCAATCGCAGGAATCTTGATCTCCTGAATGTTCTCTTCCTGCCGTAAACCTCTTTGCGCCGGGCTGTAAGAAGAAACAGGTGTTTCTCTGCCCTTGTGACCCCCACATAAAAAAGCCTTTTTTCTTCATCCCAGTTACAGTATACCTCTGGAGCCTTGAACCATCTCTGGAGTATCTCCTTTACCGAACGGGTTTTTGAGGCTGACTTTATCTGATAATTTGGAAACACACCGTCTTCCATATCACAGAGAAATACAACCGGGAATTCAAGTCCCTTGCTCTTATGGACAGTAAGCATGACCGGAAGAGATGCTGAATCACCAAGTTTACTTTTTAAATACTGAAGACTCCAGTCCAAAGTGTGATTTAACCTGAAAAGAATCGCCATCGACTCAACCTTGATCTGCTCTCTGCTCCGGATCATCTCCGCCTGCCTCATGATCCAGTCCAGCATCTCTTCCTGTTCACCAAAAGAGAATGCCCGGGGAGCAGAGCCGTTTTTCTTGTATTTCCCGGAAACCAGGATTTTCCTGTAAGCGGCAGGTTTATCAGAATTGATCCGGTTTGCGGAATTAAGTATCGCCGGAGTACTGCGGTAGTTAATTTGCAGTTTTAAAACAGAGGCTCCATTGAAATGGCTGCAGAACTCAAGAGTCGGACGGATATCGGCACCCCTGAATGCGTAAATCGCCTGATCATCATCACCCACCGCAAAGAGACATTTGTCATTAGATAACAAGATCTTTAATAATGTTATCTGTACAGGATTTGTATCCTGAAACTCATCTACAAGTATGGAACTGAACCTGGAAACAAAACGCTCAAGAATATCAGGCTTGTTTCTGAACAGCCGCAATGTCCCGGAGAGAAGATCTGAGAAACCCCATAATCCGCAAGATTCCTTCTCCCGCTGAAGTCGCCTTTCTATTTCTTCGAGCAGGTTCGATTGTGATTTATCCATTCCTGAGAGTTTTTCGGGGAAAACAGCCTTTTGTGCCAGAAGAGAATCGATGCGGAAAAGATCAGAAGAAAGCAATTTGCGCTCTGAGGGAGTAGTCAGGCGGACAAGCATTCCCAGACGCTCTTTTTCGCTGATCAATCTTGAATCGGAAGCAAATCCGATATCGGAGAAATGGGGAGTTCTGTCAAGTGCACCGGAGAGGACTTTCAGAGCAAATCCATGGAAAGTGGTGATTACAGGAAGTTTTTCCTTGTCATCTGTTCCCAGAAGGCGTGAAACCCTGACAGCCATCTCCTCTGCAGCTTTTCTTGTAAAGGTCAGTGCCAGAATTCTGCTTTGATCGATACCCGAATGAGCGAGGTAAACTATTCGTCTGGTAAGCACAGTGGTTTTTCCGCATCCGGCACCAGCGAGTATTAGTATATGGTGGTCACATGCAGCAGTGACGGCCTGTTTCTGCTCCTCATTGAGACCTTCAAGAAGCGAAATTTCTGAGTTAACAGGCATGATCCACTCCTTCGCGGTTAAAAAGAGAAGGACTCAGTCTTTTGAAGCAGCATATTAGCATTCAGAAAACTGAACGCATACTGCAATGGGAATTATTAAAAGGGAGAATCTTTAGAAGCTGTGATCCGGTAGCAGTACTTTTTATCTGCCGGATACCATGAGTACGTGTAAAAAAAATAAATCAGGAACGGTGCTCCAGGGCAGAGTAAGAGTTGAGGGAGGCTGGATAAGGACCAACAAAGGATCATTTTTCCTCTTCTGTATAAAGAAATGGTTTAAAAATGTTGCAACGCGATGATATAATTTTAATATAATTATCTATGTGTATTCAGAGTTTTCGGTTCCTGTGTTCCGGATTCTGAGTGCTTAATAGAGAAACAGGAGAAAAAATACCGGGAAAAAACTTATATTCTCCAGAACTGAGACAGGAGGAGAAAGTGGAACAGAAAGTGGTCAGAAAACCTATCAGCAATTTTTTCATCAAAAAGTCACTTCAGATCAGACTAATAACCAAAATTGTCATTGCCGCTCTTGCATCGACTCTTTTGACAGCGGCAAGTCTGATAGTAGTGTACTACCTTAAATATCAGACAGTTGTAGTGTATCAGCTTGATAAATTAACACAGGAGCTGACCAGAGAGCATATAATTTTCCTGATCTTCCCTACCCTGCTGATGAGCTCAATAGTGAGTTTGCTTATGGCATTTGGCATTGGCCTGTACTCATCGAGAAAGTATGCGGTTCCCATTTATAAACTGGAACAATGGGCAACACTGCTTCAACAGGGGAAAATGTGCGCCATGCTTCGGTTCAGGGAGAAAGAAGAGATGAAAGATCTCTCTGACAAATGCAACATGCTGGCAGCGGATCTGCGTTTCAAGTTCATTGAGATAAGAAAAGAGATCGATAAACTGAAGCAAACCGATCCTTCATCAAGCATCGCATCTAAAATCGAAAAAACACTTGAGGGACTGGAGCTCGAGAGCGACTCCATCGAGGTAAATACTACCTTTTACACAGTGGAAAAGAACTGAGTCAAAGGTTCCTGTAAATTTCCTCAACATATGCCGCAATGGCAAGAGAAGATGTCAAGCCGGGAGATTCAATTCCCACAAGATTGATAAATCCCGGTAACCCCTTCAGGCTCTCATCACGAATGATAAAGTCCCTGAACGTATCTTTTTCCTGAATCAGTTTTGGCCTTATACCAGCCATCGCCGGTGAAAGATCATCCAGCTCGATAAATGGGAATATCTCTTTTCCGCGCGCATAAAATTCGCCGGCATGTTCGGGATCAACTGAGTAATCGATAGAATCGACAAAAAATGCACTTGGCCCAAGCCTCAGACTGTTATCAAGCCCTAATACTCCATGTATGCCAAGACTTATGGGAGTCGGGGCAGGATAGACAAGATGAGAGAGTTTACCCTTATGACGGGGGGATACACTGAAGTACTCTCCTTTACAAAGCCTTAATCTGTACCCGGCGCTTTCCAGGTCTATGCCTGCCATGGAAGCGATTTTGTCACTGAACAATCCGGCACAGTTAATAACAACTCTCGATTTAATTTCCATCACTTCATTATCGGAATCTATGATTTTCAAATCATAGTATCTGCCATTGAAGGAGATCTCCTTGAGGGTACAGGAATATCCCAGAGTCGCACCTTTGGAAAGAGCTCTGCCCTCGAGCGCTTTCATCAGGCTGTGTGAATCGACAATTCCGGATTCAGGACAGAAAAAACCAGAGCGGCCGTTTATGTGCGGTTCAAGTGAATGAATCTGATTCTTATCCAGAAGCTCAAGTCCCCTGACACCGTTTCTGATTCCCCGATCGTAAAGATTACGGATCTTTTCTTCCTCCTCATCGGTATTGGCGACAAGAAGTTTTCCGGTCTTCCGGAATGAAACCTGGTTTTCCCTGCAAAACCGGTACATCATGAAGTTTCCCTCAACGCATAATCTTGCCTTGAGAGAACCGGTTTCATAGTAGAATCCGGCGTGAATTACCTCACTGTTTCGTGAAGAGGTCTCTTTTCCGAAGCTTTCGTGCTGTTCAAGAACCAGAAGCTCGTAATCAGTTGATGCAAGTCTTTCCGCCACAGCGAGTCCCACTACACCGGCTCCTATGACTACTATATCAAAATCCTCCATACTATTTCGATGAAACGCCGGCAGGCGCTCTCCCGTAAATTGATGTTAGTGAGGCTACCATGTTCATTTTCTCTTTGGAAACAAGCGCATCTGTGAACCTCCACTGCCAGTTTCCACTCTCTTTACCCGGTATGTTCATACGGTGAGAAGTGCCCAAACCCAGCACATCCTGAAAAGGGATTATGCATAATTTTGAAGGTGAGCCAAACGCAAGCCGTAGAAATCTTTCCTGAAAGTTTTTCTCAGTACACCCAAGAAAACTTTTGACTCTCTGCTTTTCCAGTACAGTCAGATTGTCAAACCATCCCTGCGATGTATCATTATCATGAGTACCGGTATAAGTGATACTGTTTGTAAAAATATTATGCGGCAGATATGGATTATTGGGATTACCGTCAAAAGCAAATTGCAGCACCTTCATCCCTGGCAACCCCGCCTGGCACCGAAGCTCCTCGACACCATCAGTAATCTCCCCAAGATCCTCGGC
>DAOTAZ010000265.1:0-5260 GCA_035382965.1 Chitinispirillaceae bacterium
TCCCTGTTCTTTATCGGGGTCGGAATCGGCATCGGCATCGGTATCGATGCTGATACCCCAAAGAGAATATATCTGGTGTGAAATCGTGATTTAAGGTGATAAATTCAGAAATCATCTCAAAGGTGAATATATGAGTAAGGTGTAAGTTCCGGAATTACCTCTGAGATGAATTCGTGACTTAATGCGTTAAATCACAGAATTAACTTTGATGTGCTATTGGGCACATTATTCGATCCCGATTCCGATACCGACCCCGATCTTCCAAGCAAGCAGTTGCAGGTGATACAGATGATGTGCCATAAACAATCGGAGGAAATCGTATAACATAGATGAACCTGTGTCGCAATCAAGACGTATTTTATATTAACTGAATTTGCGGGTTGAATGTGGACCAAAACTTTTGAGCCTGGAGTAAAGGAAAAATTGCCGCGATTATCCCCAAATGAATCCCCTTCGTTTCCCTCCTGGCTGAAGCGGCCGATTGGGTATTCCGGAAGGCAGAATAAGGTACTGGAGCAGATCCGGGTGGGTGGCCTGCATACGGTCTGTAGAGAGGCAAAATGCCCCAACAGAAGTGAATGTTATTCCAGGGGTGTAGCAACGTTTCTGGTTATGGGTGATATCTGCACCCGTGATTGTTCCTTTTGCAGTGTCAAACATGGAAAGCCTGCCGCACTGGATCCGGATGAGCCTTTAAGGGTTCTTCAGGCAGCAAAAGAACTGCATCTCAGGCATGTTGTGATTACATCTGTAACCAGGGATGATCTCAGTGATGGCGGGGCATCATTTTTTGTGGAAATAGTGAAACTATTCAGGGATGAACTGCCGGAGGTAACAATAGAGCTTCTTGTCCCCGATTTTCAGGGAAAATGGGATTCCATAGATCGTGTTGCCGGCTCGGGTCTCCATGTTTTTAATCACAATATTGAGACTGTTCCTTCTCTTTATAAGAAAGTGCGTCCTCAGGCTCTCTACAGCCGTTCTCTTTCAGTGTTGAAAAGAGCATCTTCACACGGTGTTGTGGTAAAGTCGGGTTTGATGGTGGGGTTGGGAGAGAGTGAGAGTGAGGTTCTTGAGGTGATGCAGGATTTAAGGGACAACGGATGCACTGTTCTTACTATTGGTCAATATCTCCGTCCATCATCTGTTCAGACTCCGGTTGTGGAGTTTGTTAAACCGGAGGTTTTCGAAAAGTATTCAGTATTTGGGGAGGAAATGGGATTTGTTTCTGTTTTTTCCGGACCTTTTGTAAGAAGCTCCTACCGTGCGGGGGAGTTTTTTCCGGGAATCGTATCATAGGACTACTCTTTATCTTGTACTTATGTTACTATATAGAAGTATCTAAAAAAGAATCTTTCCCGCCCTGAGGTGGGGAAGAGTCTTTTTGATTATAAGTACTTAACCATTTTTCAGAAGGAGATGTGACATAATGGAGATTCAGATCACCTCTCGTCACGGTAAATCATCTCAGGCACTTCAAGAGACTATCACTGCAGAACTCAGCAAAATGGAGAAGTATTTCGATAAGATTACATCATGCCATGTTGTACTGGACAGTGAGCGTATTGACAAAGTGGTAGAGATCACAATGAATACGCAGGGTAAGCAGCTTGTTGCTGTGGCAAAAGCGGACAACATTGGAAAGGCAATCGATGACGCTTTGGCTAAAACAGAGAGGCAGCTTAAGAAGCTGAACCAGAAGATAAAGAATCATAAGGCGGAAAAGGTGTAAGAATTCGTGTGAGGGTAGTTGTTATCAGGTGGTAATTGCTGGTCAATATAAGCGATTAAAGATTAGAGAAAATGATTTTATGCTCTTTTTTGTATCCAGAAATCCGCACAGAATACCCAGACGATTCAGATACAGAGCTAACTTGCATACCTCGTGGGTAATTTGAGGTGGGCGAAAATTATTTTCTCTTTTCTGCGAAAGAACCAGTACCGTTTCAGGGATGAGGTACTGAGCCGAAAGGAAACATTGTGAAGAAGTCTAACATGGATCTGATAGTTGGTGGATCCATTCTTATCTCTCTTGTGATCTTGATCGCTGGAGTTTTGTGGCTGAAAGAGGTTTCAGTATCTTCAAAGATGGTTTCCTATTCGGTACTGTTTCCTACTGTAGGAACTCTTCAGGTGGGAGATCCTGTGATGGTAAACGGGGTGACTAAGGGTGCCGTTACCTCTATTTATCTTCGTGGTAGTGATGTCGCGGTTGTGATGGATATCGATCAGAGTGTTCCTCTCACGGATTCCTGTCTTTTCTCAGTTCAGAATATCGGGTTGATGGGAGAGAGGGGAATAGGTGTGCAACTATCCCGGCAGGGCAGAACGATTCCTGCAAATACCCGCAAAGACAGCACATTTATCAGGGGTAAATTTGATACCGGAATTGCTGAAGCCATGGGACTTCTGGGTGAGGTTCTGGGTGAGGTGCAAGTACTGGCGGGAAATGTCAGTTCCATAGTCGAGAGTACGGTAGGTGATACGGCTTTTCTGTCTCTGTTTGAGGTGCTTGTAGACAGATTAGATACTATCACCGAAGTGGCACAGTCATTGGTTGTCAAAAACCGTCCATTGATCGACAACAGTATCCGGAATCTCAACACCGCTTCTGCGGACCTGAAATCATTGCTTGATAAAAACAGCGGGCATATAGATGCCATAATGGCAAACGGTGAACAGTTGACATCTTATACTCTTTCAATAGCTGCAAGAGTAGAGTCTCTGACCGTTTCTGTTCAGAACATAATGAACGATGTGGAGAGCGGCAGAGGAACCCTTGGTCAGCTTGTCAAGGATGATGATTTCTACAGGGAGCTCAAAACTACTGTATCTAACCTTGACACTCTGGTAAATGAAGTACGGGATGATGCGTTGAAACTTAGGATAAAGCTGGGGTTTGGTAAAAAGAAAAAAAATAAAAATTATGAAAGAGCGGCAGATAACAGTCATTAATTCATTGGGAATACATGCCAGACCCGCATCGATGATAGTTCAAACAGCCATGAAATTCAAATCGAGTTTATGGCTGATCAAGGATGGCGCGTCAGCAGATGCAAAGAGCATTATGAGTGTAATGATGCTTGCTGCAGCATACAATTCCAAGGTTACTATACGGGCATCCGGTGAAGATGAAGAGGATGCGGTAAACGCTATTGCAGCATTGTTCGAGAAGAAGTTCAACGAAGAGTAGCCTGCCGGCTGTCCTGCTGATCCAGAAAAATTATACCGGGAAATAAAGAAAGTGCCTGGGTGAAGGCAGAAGAAATTTCGTATCTACCCGGATAAACCGGGAAACCTGCAGTATTGAAAGTTTTCTGAAACCGGGCTGGGAGGTAAAGAGGAATGAAGGAGATTTTGATCGGACTGGTTGGTGTAGGTACAGTGGGTGGAGGTGTCGTAAAGGTCCTGTCTAAGCGGGCGGATTTTTTCAGGAAGGAACTGGGACTTTCTGTGCGCCTTGCCAGAATAGCGGATAAGGATGTATCGCGTTTTGAGGGGCTTCCGGTAGGGGATGCGATCTGTACTGCCAGCGCTGATGATATTCTTAACGACGAGTCGATTCAGGTGGTTATAGAACTGGTCGGGGGGAAGGGTTTTGCGTTCGACCTGGTAATGGAGTCTCTCAGAAGAAAGAAACATGTGATAACTGCCAACAAGGCGCTTATTGCTGAGCGGGGGCCCGAAATATTCGAGTGTGCCGAGAACAATGGCGTTTCCGTCTACTTTGAGGCATCGGTGGGTGGAGGGATGCCTGTAATAAAGGCGATAAGAGAGGGACTTGCAGGAAACAATCTGCTCTCTGTAAAGACGATTATAAACGGGACATGTAATTATATATTGACAAAAATGACTGCCGAGGGTCTTCCGTTCAGTGATGTGCTGAAAGATGCTCAGACAAGAGGATATGCGGAGGCGGATCCCACGCTCGATATAAGCGGAGGAGATTCAGGGCACAAGGTTGCTATCCTTGCCTCTCTTATAAGTAACGGTTATGTTCCCTTTGATAAAGTTTACCGGGAGGGAATTACCACGATCAGTGCTGAGGATATCAGGTTTGCGGGTGAACTTGGTTATACAATCAAGCTCCTGGGGATAATAAAGAGGGGAAGCGGTGATGACCGGCTCGATGTCAGGGTTCATCCGGCTATGCTTCATGCGGACCATATCCTGGCCTCTGTCTCCAATGTTTACAATGCTGTTCTGCTGGAGGGGGATTCGGTCGGGCAGATCCTTCTTTACGGAAAAGGTGCCGGAGAACTTCCAACCGCCTCAGCGGTTGTAAGCGATATCGTGGATGTAGCAAGGAATATCGCCGGGTGTTCTCCAGTGCGGATTCCCACGAATCATTATTCCAGAGAAAGAGAAGTATCTGTAAAGCCAATTGACGAGATTAAAACCAGGTATTATCTCCGCTTTACTGTCATCGATAAGCCGGGAGTGCTTGCCTCGATTACATCTGAACTGGGGAAACATGGAATATCTATCGCTTCAGTGATGCAGAAAGAGGGTTACGAGGACAGAAGTGTTCCGGTTATCATTCTGACGCATTATGCCTCGGAAAAAGGCATACGCGACTCTGTTGCGGGAATCGAAAAGCTGGATATTATAAAAGATAAAACACAGGTTATTCGTATCGAGAGTTAAACTGCGGGGAATTAATGGAATATATAAGCACGAGAGGAAACTCTGAACCTGTCTCATCCTCCCTGGCCATAAGCCTGGGAATGGTTCCAGAGGGGGGGCTTTTTGTCCCCGCATCAATACCTCATCCGGAAGTTGACTTTACGGGAAAATGCTCTTACAGGGAAATGGCGGAAAAGATACTGATGCCTTTTCTGGCTGACTTTTCTGCAAATGAGCTTCACAGGTGCATTGATCAGGCTTATAACAGTACTACTTTTGATACCGATTCGGTGATTGATATTGTTTCTCCATCATCCGATCTTTCTATCATGGAATTGTGGCATGGGCCGACTGCCGCATTCAAGGATGTAGCTCTGCAGATAATGCCGGGTTTTATGGATGTCTCCAGGAAAAAAACAGGCAATAAGTCTCACACTGTTATCCTGGTGGCCACTTCGGGGGATACCGGAAAAGCGGCTCTGGAGGGGTTCAGGAACCGCGAGGGAATTTCTATAGTAGTTTTTTATCCTCACGGTGGAGTAAGCGAGATACAGAAACTGCAGATGGCCACTACAGACGGAGACAATACCTGGGTTGTAGCCGTAAAGGGAAATTTTGATGACTGCCAGACGGG